>JAJQAI010000055.1 GCA_021203915.1 Prevotella sp.
GTCTGGAATTATATAAAGGATGACTTAGATTTTGATTACCAATTTGGCAAATATATTCTCACAGGCAGTTCTACGCCTATAGATAAAATGGAAGTTCATCATAGCGGTGCAGGCAGAATAACGCCTATAATGATGCGTCCAATGAGTTTATGGGAGTCGTTAGAGTCTAAAGGTATCGTTTCCTTGTTAGATTTATTTGAACAAAAAGATAATTTCCTAATGGATAGTAACGAGGACTTTTTGCTTGATGATGTTGCTTTTTTAATATGTCGAGGAGGATGGCCGATATCAGTACAAGTTCCTAGAGATATAGCTTTAGAAGTGACTCGGAATTACTTTAATGGCCTCTTTATGTTTGAGAACTCTGAGAATGAGCGCTTTAGAAACAAAAAACCTGAGGTGATTAAAATGATTTTGAAAAGCTATGCACGTCACATTTCAACTCAAGCTAGTGTTTCATCTATTGTTGCTGATATATGTGGACATAATGAGCGTAGTATAGACCGTAAAACCTTTGAAAGTTATATTGAGGCATTAAGAGATTTATTTATTTTAGAAGAACTGCCGGCATGGAATCCTAACATACGCTCAAAGACGTCTATTCGTAGCACTCCTGTAAGACATTTTGTTGATACCTCAATTGCATGCAAAGCTTTATCAATTGAGCCTCAAGATTTAATGAATGACCTAGAAAGTTTTGGCTTATTTTTTGAGGATATGGCAGTAAGAGACCTTTCTATATATGCAAGCGCTATCAAAGGAAAAGTAAGTCACTATAGAGATAATGCTGGGCTAGAAGCGGATGCTATAATACATTTGGAAGATGGTCGTTGGGCTGCAATAGAAATAAAGCTAGGTGGAGAAAAACTCATAGAAAGCGGTGCAAAATCTCTACTTACATTAAACAAAAAGATAAGAGAAAAGAGTCAGGAAAAAGTTCCTTCTTTCCTTATGGTGCTTACTGCTATAGGTGGTGCTTATAAGCGCAATGATGGGGTATATGTAGTTCCAATAAATTTTCTTAAGCCATAAAGAAATTCTATTGTGAAATTTATAGGGTATAACTGACTAGGTATGGACCGGAGGCTTTAAATTGTAAATAACATTTACACTGGTCTTAATAGTTACCAAAGAAAGAATGGATAAATTGCAGGTTACAAATATTTTGTTTGGTGGTTATGCACAAATAAAAACATCCTAGTGGCATTGCCACTAGGATGCTTAATTAGCTTATGTTACTTGAAAATTTATTTTACAATAAACTTCTGACCATTCATGATGTAAACACCCTTGCTGAGATTACCAGTATCGGTTCCAACATAACGACCATCGATTGAGTAGATTTTACCATCATTTGGAGTAGCCTTAGTTGAAGTTGTTACATTTTGGATACCTGCTGGATCTGGTGTTGGTACGCCATTCTCATAGAGGTCATTAGTTATTGGACAGAAACCAAGAGAGTAAAGTTCTACTGACTGCTTATCGGAAGCCATAATATAATATGTATGACCAGGAACTACACCAAATTCAGCTGTATGAGCTTTATTTCCTGCATTTTCACCATCTGGAGTTTGGCAACGTGTTTGGCTTTGGAGAACCATCATACCCTCGCCACTATTGATGGATGAATCAATAACATACATAGCAGAGAGGTTATCGCCACGGCTATAGTTAAAGGCAACCTTACCATAACATGTTTCGTTCGTAATAGTAACGATAGCGTCGGTGTATGTTCCGCTTTGTCCACTTTGGATATTGTAACCATCGTTTGTGTATGAGTTTGTACGAACATAATCATTGTTTTCTAGACCCTCAATAAAATAGAGAGACTGGATACCATTACGATCACTATTATTCATACCCATCCATGGAACACGAGTGTATCTACTACTAGCGTAGTTACATTTGTTACCAATTAATGTAGCTTTCTCGAAGAAAGCTCTGAAACCATCACCCTCGCATAGAGTATAGTCCTCAGGTGTTACTGGGTAATCATCATAAGCCACTTGCCATCCTGCTGCATCAGCTTCTTCTGGTGTCTGAGGAACTGATAATGCGTCCCAATATACTGGGTAATCATCAGCAGAAATAAATTCCTCATATGAGTCATCAGTTATTGCTTTGAAAGCAATATCATAAAGTTCAACTGACTGCTTTTCAGAAGCAATGATGTAATATGTATGATTAGGAACTACACCAAATTTTGCAATGTGAGTTTTTTTGTAGTTATTCTCACCTGTTGGATCCTCGCAACGTGTTTGGCTCTGGAGTACCATCATACCCTCGCCACTATTGATAGATGAATCAACAACATATAAAGCAGAGAGGTTATCGCCACGGCTATAAGCTATTGTAACCTCACCATAATAAGTCTCATTTGTTATTGTTACGATGGCGTCAGTGTAAGTTCCGCTTTGTCCGCTTTGGATATTGTAACCATCGTTTGTGTATGAGTTTGTACGAACATAATCATTGTTTTCTAGACCCTCAATAAAATAGAGAGACTGGATACCATTACGATCACTATTATTCATACCCATCCATGGAACACGAGTGTATCTACTACTAGCGTAGTTACATTTGTTACCAATTAATGTAGCTTTCTCGAAGAAAGCTCTGAAACCATCACCCTCGCATAGAGTATAGTCCTCTGGTGTTACTGGGTAATCATCCGAAGCTACTTGCCATCCTGCTGCATCAGCTTCTTCTGGTGTCTGAGGAACTGATAATGCATTCCAATGTGCAGTTTGTGCACTTGCGCCGATAGCAAATACGGCTACAACTGCCATAAGTAAAAATTTTTTCATACTTTTCTTTTTAAATTAATAATGTTAAAATAATAATCGTTTATGATATCAGGGAGTAGTGCATAACTACTCCCTGATGAATACCTAAAGTTAATAACCTTTATTAGCTGTGTATCCATAGCCATTATCACCATACTCTTCAGCATTTGAAATTTGGTCAAGGAAGAGTTTTGGTATTGGACGGCAATAGTGAATACTTTCATTAAAGCCTTCAGCAGCAAGTTTGTTGTAGTTTTGTAGAGCTTGTTTCATTAGCCCGCTTGCACGATGGCGCTTTAGGACTGGCCAACGCATGTGCTCTCCGCAGAACTCACGAGCATATTCATCAAGAATATCTTGCTCTGTTGGGCTACTTAATGCGGTCATTGTATAACCTGAGCGAACGGCTCTTTGACGTAATGTATTTAAATAATTTGCTGCAGCACCAGAATTACCTAGCATAACATTAGCTTCAGCTGCAATCATGTAAACTTCAGCTGCACGCATAATAAATTGATCACCATTTCTAAAATCATAAGAATCCGTTGAAAGGTGGCGTGTTACACCATCATAGCACCAATTCATCTTGATAAATGATGGGAATAATAAATTAGCACTAGTTGCCATTGAACCTGGACGATATGTTTCTGTACTATAATTACCATCTGCATCAAAAAGATCGCTTATATTCATACAGAAATATTTGCGTTGTGCTTTTTCTTCAGCAGTAAGATCTGTTTTTGATAGATATATCAAGATACGATCTTCATCAACAGCAAGAGGATAGTCAATTACGAAAATATTCTTCGTTTCTTCTAATGTATTAACATCACCCTTAGCATATACACCAAGAGGATAAGTCTGTGTTCCACCTGAACGATCCACCTGTGCTAGAGCAACGTATGGGTGGATAGAATCACCTTGGAATTCTGTGCTTATACCATAACGACTACAAGTAGTTGAAGTTATTCTAAGGCTTGAACGTGTAGTGGTATATGTAGAACTTCCGTCAAGTGTGAAAGCTCCATATGCAGTTAAAAAAGTATTTTCATAACGCTTGTCCCACTCATCAAATACATCAATGGCATGCTTTGTTGGTGCCATAACTCCACCTTGGTTATGATTTCCATAATAAAGGTTTGCTGAACTTTGTATTGTATAGAGGTCTGAGCAATCGTTAGGATCAGCCTTTGTGTATGCATATAGGTAACTATTGGCGTTATTGTACATTCCTGTACCAGCATCGCCATTTGTAGCATCAAGACCAGCAGCTACAAACAAAACTTCCTTGTTTTGACGATTGTTGTCTTGTGCCCAAAGGTCAGAAACATCATCATAGAGATACATTCCTATGCTACCTGCGTTGGTAATCATCCATTCAGAAACATCTTTAGCTTTTTGCCAATAGGAAACGCCATCTTCTGTTAAACCCTCACCAGCGCCTTGAGCATATGCACGTGCCAAAAGACCAAGGGCGGTTTTCCTGCACACACGTGCATAATTACCACCATATGGATCTACGCCTAAATCTTCTGCAGCTTCTTTTAAATCTTTAGTGATGGAAGCATAAACCTCTTCCAAAGAGTTCCTTGTAGGAGCGGTATCTACAATACCAACTTCAGTAGTACAAAGAGTGATAGGTCCAAAGAAAGTAGTAAGTGTTAGATGCATAAAAGCACGTATACATTTTGCTTCTGCTACTAGTACTTTTATGTCATCAGCTTTTCCGCCTGATACTTCATTAGCATTGTTTATTACGCTATTACAAGTAGCAATAACTGAATAAGCTTGTTGCCATGTTTTTTGTGGCTCTGAACGCTCAACTCCAAGGCCAGTATAATAGAAAACCTCACTTGAGTAATCAGTTGAAGCTGGATTCAGCCATAAATCAGTTCCACACTCAGAGAGGAAGAAGAAGTCGCTCTTTGAGTAAAGTTCGTGGTATAGGGTAGAATAGCATTGTGTCTGTAATCCTGCCCATGTGTCATAGTTCTCCAATGTTGAAGAACCTGCCGTTGGATTATATTCATCAAGTCCGCAAGATGTTACTCCCATCAAGCAAATGAAGCCCACGGCAATATATATA
>JAJQAI010000111.1 GCA_021203915.1 Prevotella sp.
TGTAGCTCTTATGCAAGAAGGAATTGCTTATATGGCTGGAGCTGAAATTCCTGGTCTTATTGTAAACGTACAACGTGGAGGTCCAGGATTAGGAACAATACAACCCTCACAAAGCGATTATTTCCAAGCTACACGTGGAGGTGGTAATGGTGACTATTATATTATAGTTCTTGCTCCTGCATCAGTTCAAGAAATGGCAGACTTCGTGGATTTAGCATTCACTCTTGCCTTTAAATACCGCACTCCTGCGATGATTCTTTCTGATGGTGTAATAGGACAAATGATGGAACGTGTGGAACTACCTCCATTTAAAGCTAGACGCTCTGAAGAAGAGATAATCGAAGAATGTCCTTGGGCAACAACTGGAAGGAAAAATCGCGAACCTAATATTATTACATCTTTAGAGTTACGTTCAGAAGAAATGGAAAAACGTAACTTAGCCTTACAAAGAAAATACCAAGAAATTAGAAAGAATGAGGTTCGCTACGAGGCAACAAATTGCGAGGATGCAGATTATTTGATAATTGCCTTTGGAAGTGCTGCTCGTATTTCTGAAGCAGCTATGGAAATGGCTCGTAGCCAAGGTATTAAGGTTGGACTCGTACGTCCAATAACTCTTTGGCCTTTCCCAGAAGAGGCTATAGCTTCATTATCTAAAGGTAAGAAGGGTATTTTATCTGTAGAAATAAATGCAGGTCAAATGATTGAAGATATCCGTCTTGCAGTCGGTAAAGGAATTCCTGTAGAACATTTTGGACGACTTGGAGGTATAGTTCCTGAGCCAGATGAAATAGTTGATGCCCTAAGAAAATTAGAAAATTTCAAATGATGACAAATAACATTATATCTGAAGAAAATCTTGTTTACAAGAAACCAAAATTAATGAACGATACACCTATGCATTATTGTCCTGGGTGTTCACATGGTACAGTTCACAAGCTTGTCGCTGAGATTATAGAAGAAATGAATATGGAAGATAAAACAGTGGGTATTAGCCCTGTTGGTTGCGCCGTATTCGCATATAGATACCTTGACATAGATTGGCAGGAAGCAGCACATGGACGTGCACCTGCTGTAGCATGCGCAATAAAGAGATGTTGGCCAGATCGCTTGGTGTTTACATATCAAGGTGATGGCGACCTTGCATGTATTGGTACGTGCGAGGCTATTCACTCTCTTAATAGAGGAGATAATATTACTATAATATTTATAAACAATGCCATTTATGGTATGACAGGAGGGCAAATGGCTCCTACTACCCTACTAGGACAAAAAACCTCCACATGTCCTTATGGTAGAGTTTCAGATCTTCATGGCTTCCCTTTAAAAGTTACTGAAATTGCAGCCACACTTGAAGGTACTTGCTATGTTACAAGACAAAGTGTAGACACAGTAGCCTCTATACGTCAAGCAAAAAAGGCTATACGTAAGGCATTCGAGTCATCCATGAAGGGTATGGGCTCAAGCCTAGTTGAAATAGTGAGCACATGTAGTAGTGGTTGGAAACTATCTCCAGCTAAGGCAAACCAGTGGATGCGAGATAATATGCTTGAATTTTACCCAAAGGGTGATTTAAAGGATACCACTGGTCTATAAAGTAACCAACCCCAAAAAAACAAAGACTTTCAAAGAATGAAAAAGGAAATAATAATATCTGGTTTTGGCGGACAAGGCGTCTTGTCAATGGGAAAGATTCTTGCTTATTCAGGATTAATGGAAGATAAGCAAGTTACATGGATGCCAGCATATGGCCCAGAGCAACGTGGTGGTACAGCAAACGTTACTGTGATAGTTAGCAATGAACGTGTATCTTCTCCTATTTTGAGCCGATATGACGTAGCCATTGTACTAAATCAACCTTCTTTGGATAAATTTGAGCCAAAGATTAAGGAAGGTGGCATTCTCATATATGATGGCGCTGGAATCATAAATCCACCTACACGAAAGGATATAACCATTTATCGTGTTAACGCTATGGAAGAGGCAGCCAAGATGAAAAACTCTAAGGTCTTTAATATGATTGTATTGGGAGGACTTTTAAAGGTTTGCCAAGTAGTTAGTGAGCATGGTGTTGAAAAGGCTCTCTTTAAGACACTTCCAGAAAGGCATCATAACCTTATACCTCTTAACATGGAAGCTATAGAGTCAGGAAAAAAGATTATTGAGAAGCTTTAAGATTTTTTTCTTTGAGTGAAGATTTTCTTCACTCAAACTTTTTTAGAAAGTGACCTTTCCTTTAAAAGACACTTCAAACTCAACAATAAAACTACTTGGGCTATCGGGAATAGCCATTTGAGAAAGGAAATGAAAGCCTTTATCATCCACACCACTAAGGGTTATATTGCTTAGGATACACTCAGTAAGCATATAGCTTGGAACATAAGCCTCAAAGTCACTCTTAAGAAAGTCTTTTGAAAATATTTCATCCCCCGAGGAAAAGATACTTAAGTGAACCATATTGTCATAAAAGACGCTCTCTACTTCTAGTCCATCATCATTTATCCTAGACTTATAGACCTCAGTCTTTGTGGGGCTTACCTTTATTGAGCAACGATATTTATTTCCTTTAAAGCTGACAATACTATCCTTAGAGGCTGTAATACTTTGGTTAACAACAACTGATTGACCATAATTAAATAGAAGCGAATCGCTAGGGTTCTCGCTCCTAAGATATCTAGAAACGCCTCCACTACCATTATCAAACTCAAAAAAATTTTCACCTTGACGGGTTATCTTATACTTAGAGGTGTTACTGCCGTTTAAAATTAAGGAATCTCCAATAATTTTAAACTCTACAGAGCAAGTTATTGAGTCTGGAAAATAAATTGTATCGCCTTTTACACTAAAGGAAACATCCTCTTCACTTGCATCAACCCAAATACCCTCTAACATAGCCATTGCCTCAATGTCCTCTGGGGATAGACCACCATTTTGCTTGCCAGAACACCCAAAAAGAAATAGGCTGAACATTAAGAGGGGATAAAGGGTTAACTTCTTCATTTTAAGGTTTTTCTAGTATTAAGAACTTAATAGCCACGATTTTTAATCCACTTTTGAGCAATAGATTTTACTTTAAGCATAAAGGGTCTTACTAGAGTGCAAATTTATAAAAATTATTTTTAATTGGTCACCTTCCATGTATTTTGCAGCTGCAAAGCGCTAAAAAAGAGGAGAGAATCTTTTTACATCTTTCCACCACCCCCCTGAAAAAAGAAAAATATTTGTTTTAGATTCATTAGAAAATTTATCAAAAAATTTGTACTTTTGCATGGATATGGAACTACAGAAACACATAGAAATTCTTCTGCTTAGCAATGATTGTGTAATAGTGCCTGGTCTAGGTGGTTTTACAGCTAGCCATGTAGCAGCTAAGTGGGATGAACACGATGGTATGTTCCTTCCCCCAATAAGAACTCTAGGATTTAATGCTCGCCTTGATGCCAACGACTTCCTTTTGGCTCAATCCTATTGTGAGGCTTATGATATAAGTTATCCTGAGGCTCTTACGCGCATACAAGACGAAACTAGTGAGTTAAGAGCTCGTCTTAGTGAGGATGGCCTATATGAACTATATGGTATTGGTGTTTTACATCTTAACGCTGACGGCAATATAGAGTTTACTCCAACAGAAGCTGGAATTCTTACACCAAAGCTCTATGGACTTAGCTCATTTGAGATCAATGCCATAAGACCACGTCAAACTTTTGAAAAAGAAAAGACGCCTACAGTTAGTTTCCCAACGCTTCCACTTCAAGGCAGTAAGGTGCCAGTTGAAAAAGCAATGCTAAGCGTTAGGGATGAAGAAAAAGATGCCTCCCAAGAAATGGTTATACGCATAAAATACAGTGTTCTTAAGAAGGCTTGTATAGGTGTAGTTTCTGTCATTTTACTTCTAGCTATCATTCTTCCGGTTAGCAATAGCGATACTTTAAGGACTAGTAATTTTGATGGTGGAATTATCCGTAGTATAAGCAATAACATAGAAAAGGTAAAGACCAATAAAGAAACTTTAGAAGATAACCAAAATGCATCTTTAGGCGCAGAATTAGGAGCTATAAAAGAAATCTACAAAGAGTATTTCTGCCTTGTACTTGCTAGCAGGATTCCACAAGAAAACGCAGAGGCTTTTGTAGAGCAACTCTCTCTTAGTGGTCTAAAGGCATACGCTATAAAGGAGAATAACTCCTATAAAGTTATTTACGGACGTTACGCAACTAAAGATGAGGCCTTCTCAAGCCTAAGTAAGCTAAAAAGCAATAAGTATTTTAATGAGGCTTGGGTATACCAGGTAAGAAATTAACATGAAACGCCTTAGGTGTCCTAAATGTGATGAGTTTATCAGATTTGATGAAACGCAATACGAAGAAGGACAATCCCTAATATTTGTTTGCCCTTCTTGCGGTAAACAGTTTGGTATAAAGCTAAAGAACTCCCCCAAAAAAGATAACAAAGATAATCCTTTAGAAGAGGATTCTACAATAGGTTCTTTTGGGGCTATCATAGTTATTGAGAACGTTTTTCACTATAAGCAGATTCTACCACTTAAGCTTGGAGATAATTCCATTGGAAGGTATATGAAGGGCTCTAAAACAAACCTTCAGATAGAAACTAGCGATCCTAGCATAGATACATTCCATTGTACGATAAACGTATCACGTGATAAGAGGGGAGGTCTTAAATACGTTCTAAGAGATGCCCCTAGCAATACAGGAACCTTTGTAGATAACGAGATTCTAGGCGATAGGGAACGTCGCGTACTCACTGAGGGCTCACTCTTTACAATTGGAGCCACAAGTATTATTCTTAAAAGCCCAAAACCTGAAGAATAAACTCTAAAAAAAGAGTAAAACCCCTTATTT
>JAJQAI010000181.1 GCA_021203915.1 Prevotella sp.
ATTAAAACTAAATAGCCAGTGCGGCCAAATTTTATATATATGGATACAGAGAATCCAATGGCGGCGGCGATGTTAAAATGGTATAAGTCAAATTCCATGAGTAGTTTTAATTCTTACACGAATTATGCGTTTCAAACAACTCGGCAATATTTGCTTTCGCCATACCGTCTATTGTTTTCTCAAAATCCACAAACGGCAAATCCGTAGGAAATTCTACGTCTTTTAAATAGTATTGCGTAAAAGGAGGGAAGATATGAATAATCAAGACCGAAAAGAGCTATTAGAGTTTAAGCTAGAAATGGTGCAAAAAGAATTGCGCCAAATTAATCAATGTATTTTTGTTTTAGACCCACGAATTCAAGAATTGACAGAAGAGATGAGAAAAATTAAAAATGAATTGGCAGAACTAGAAGGAGGGCAAGGTGATGGAGAAAAAAATAAATGATGCGTACAATTCTTCTGACGGAGCGCCGCAAGAGCCAGATTGTGTGGTGAAAAGTTCAAAAAGTGTTTGTAAAAAAACGAAAGAACATGACTATTTTGGTAAAGGAAAACTACTACAAATAATAACTAACCCTGAAATTTAGTTAGAGTCACTTTACATGTTGCCACGTTTTGAAATGATAGACCGCAGATGTTATATTTCAGGGGAAATTGATGAAGAGATAAGTTTAGATATCATGGAAAAAATTTAGTTCTGGAATAGCCAAGACTTTTATGACGGTAGACGTCCTAGCACAAGTCATCCAATCATGATATATATCAACTCTATGGGAGGAGATTTGACGGAAACTTTTCAAATTATAGATGCTATCAAAGGATCAAAAGTTCCTGTATATACAGTTGTGACAGGTTGTGCAATGAGTGGCGCATTTCTTATTGCAGTTGCGGGACATAAACGTTTTGGCTTCTAGCATAGTTTTTATATGTTGCATGAGGGAGCTTGTGGCTGCGAACCACTTGACGCACATAAATTTTTGTAGCATGCAGAAAATTATGAAAAAACGTTAAAACAAATTCGTGACTTGATTTTAGAGAGCACTAATATCACACAAGAAGAATATGATAGTAATAAAAAGAATGATTGGTATTTTGAAGCGCAAGAAGCTGTAAAATATGGAATTATTGACAAAATTATCACAGATGTTAATGGAGGGATTTTTTATGAAGAATGAGGTAAAGGCTTTACTTACAGCACTTGGAGACAATATGGGGACAGGCGGACAAGAATCTATTGAGCAATTAATAAATATTTTAGATTTATCTGATAGCGAATTTCTTAAAGTTTATCCGCAATTTAAACAAACAATTACAGAAGTCTTTCATAGCGAAAATTTCCAACAAGAAATTCTTGAACAAATGGAAGTTTCTCCAGAAGAAGATTTAGAGAAAGATAAAAAAGTTTTTGAAGAATTTTTTGCGGTTATTGATAGTGACGATGAGTTAATTGAGCCTAAAAAAGAAATGATGCACATTATTTTTGGAACTACACTTGACGCGATTGAAGAATTGCAACGTACTCGCCGCCGTCATGTAAAAGTAAAAATTAAAAAATTAAATGAGAAGGCAATTATTCCAACTTATGCGCACGAAGGTGACGCGGGCGCAGATATATATGCTCTACAAGATACAACTATTATGGGTGGAGAAACACGAGTAATTGGAACAGGGTTAGCTGTTGAAGTTCCAAGGGGGTATATGCTAAATATTTATCCTCGGTCAGGGGTTTCGCTAAAAACGCCATTGAGGGTGGCGAATGGGGTAGGATGCGTTGATGAAAATTACCGTGGTGAGGTTGGCGTGATTTTACACAATACCTCTTTGGAGAACTATGATATCAAGGCAGGGGACCGAATTGCGCAAGCTATTTTACTACCCGTTCCAAAAATTATGTGGGAAGAAGTTGAGGAGATAAATGACACAGATAGAGGCACTGATGGTTTTGGCAGTACTGATGAAAAATGAAGTTGACATATGATTAGGTGAAAAATGAGCTTGAGTCTGAAGGGTGGGAGCTAATTTCTCCAGAATACCATAGTTTAAAATCTCTTTTAGAATTAAGATGCCCCAAGGGACATTTAACAAATTCTACTTTAGATTATTGGCGCAGACATAAAACAGAATGTCCTATTTGTAAAGAGTCACAATATTGTCATGTAGAAATGAATGTTCCTTTTCGCAATGGCGTACGCGTATTTGCGGTTGACTAGGCAACAAACATATCAGGCTGGTCAGTTTTTGATGGTAACAATTTAGTGCAATTTGGAACATATGCGACAAAAGAATCGGAAAGTCCATTAAGAATTGCCGAAACAAAAGGATGGTTTGCAGGAATGATCAATTTATGGAGACCAGATGTCGTGATACTTGAAGACATACATTTGCACACGTAGGGGGGCGTAGAAAGTGTCACGGTTTATAAAACTTTGGCGCATTTGCAGGGAGTTCTTGTGAACTATTGTGTTGAGCATAATGTTAAATATATTATTTGCCCCACTGCCACTTGGCGTAATTATAGCGACATTAGAGGAAAAAGTAGAGTTGAAAAGAAAAAAAGTGCACAAATTCAGATATAGGGACAATATAATTTAAAAGTATCACAGGATGAGGCGGATGCAATTTTAATTGGGAAATGGGGCGCGGCACAACAATATCGTAATCAAATAGTCCAATTTTAAATAAGAAAAGTAGTCTAAGCAATTTTAGACTACTTTTTTTTGTTATTTTACAAAAGGAACTAAAGGAGCAAACTCTCCAAAGGTAAGGTCCAAAGCTTGAAGTTCATCTAACGTAAATTGAATATCAGGAAGTTGAACTTGGCATTTGTTTAGTTGGTCAATTACTTTATAGCACTGACTTCTTACTTCTGGCTTAATTTTATATCCACCATCGTTGTTTATAATTGGATTCCCGTTATTATCATGTTCAAAATATACATCGCAATTTAATAAAATTTGTTCACTATAAACTTTTTGCTCCTGCTCAATGGCCAATTTTAATTTTAGAAGCTTGTATTGCGTATTGATGTCAAATTTTTTGTCATTTAATAAGGGGAAAAATTGTTGAAGTTGCAACGCTTGGTCTCGTGGTATCATCATAATTCATCACTCCTAAATATAGACATTAATTTCTCTAGTGTTCGCCTAGTCAATATCTTTTTTATAATATGTTGTATAGTCCGCAACATAGATATCAAAAATCCAATGTTGATTATCGGCAGTAATGCCAGTTTCATTACTATCATCAATATAATAATAACCAGCCGCTACCAAATCTCCTCCGTCGGCAGCTTCAATGCGCACCTTTGTTCTACCTTCTGACCCGTAATGATATCCATAGTGATCATAAATATATTTTGCGGCAGCAGAACCTAAAACCCCCGCAGAGGTAGCCTCGTCACTCTTATAGGAAAGAAGCGTTTGTTCAGAAGTTCCTTGGTAAAATGGGTAATGTGACCCTTTGTAATAAGTAATCATGAACGGAAAATTATCTGGAACAATTAAGGTCTCTTTTCCAGAAGAGGAAGCGGCACGTGCCATTCCTTCTGAAGCGAAAATTTCCCAAGTCCGCCCCCAGTCAGAAGCGCCCGCGGTATAAGAATTTGCCCACATATTAATTTTTTCTTGCATATTTGAGGGCATTGCGCTCAAACTTGTGTACCGCCCTCTCATTAGATTACTGTAATATCCGCCGCTTAACCCCGCATCACAAAAATCAATATGCAC
This sequence comes from Prevotella sp., assembly GCA_021203915.1. Classification (GTDB taxonomy): domain Bacteria; phylum Bacteroidota; class Bacteroidia; order Bacteroidales; family Bacteroidaceae; genus Prevotella. The sequence continues at coordinate 3,726 of JAJQAI010000181.1, forward strand.
ATGTTTATTATCGGCTGTGACCGCAGAATCGCCAACAGTACCAATTTGTTGTCCTTTTGTTACCGTATCCCCAACGTTCACAATAGGGTCAATATGATAGTGGCGGACAATAAGGTTGGTAGAATTGCCGCTTTCAGTCCAAAAACCATCTTCAGTGTTTTGTACATCTACACTCAAATAATTTGGACTACTATTATCTTTCCCCGCTTTTACGACCGTGCCCGAAATCATAGAATAAACAGGAGTTCCAACGGGGGCGGACAAATCCAACTTTCCACGTCCGTGTCCTGAATATGTATGAGCATCATGATATGACCGATAATCAGATATATCAAAATATTCTGAGGGGAGTGGATAAAAGAACAGAGCCACTGTATCACCTCCTTAAATATTGACGTCAACTTCGTCTTCATCAAAATAATATCCAGCGGTAGTAATTGAACTGCTTCCACTTCCCGTATTGTTCACAGTATTAGAAACGTTAGAAACTTCTCCTTGAATATCATTAAGAATACTGAGTAGACTATTATCACCAAACTCAATGGTCCCATCTGAATTTACAATTAAATTAAAAAATTTATCCCATTGACAATAAACATATCCGTTAGACCCCAAAATTAAACGAGGATTGTTAATTTTGATTTCATCGGGCATGTAATCAAGTCCGTTAATATTTATTGCGGTCCCGTCCGCATTATAAATTGTCCCCCCGAGATAAAGCACTCCATTTTTCAGCACAGAAAGTACGTTGTTGTAAGTCATATTATTGGAAGATTCAGCGGAAGAGGCAATGAGAAATTGACGTTCAGCCCCTGACATAATGACTTCTCGGTGGTTATCTCCACTACTGGTTTCTTCATACATTAATGTTTTATCTTCATAATTGGCATCATCATTATGTACACTTTTTTTGTTGTTAATATAAATGCCAACTCCGTTATTAGCATGAGAGTTTCCTTTAATGTAATCTGAGCTGGCAGCATCTACTTTATCCCAATAAGACGTGTTACCATTTTGTGAGGTTGTGTACAAGGTAACAGAATGTAAAATCCCCACGCTATCATAATAATCAACTGAAGTTAAGCTGTATTTGCTGGTATTAATATAATTACTTTCTGTATAACTATCAAGC
>JAJQAI010000306.1:0-2880 GCA_021203915.1 Prevotella sp.
CTATTGGATAAGTATCCAGGGCACCTGCAAAACGTTCCGTTTCGCTCTTTACACCTTGGATAACGGGCATGGCCATCCACTTTTGAGCAAATTCTGCATAAACTTTAAGCATTTTCTGTGCCTCTTGTTCTGCCTCATCTTTTGTAGCATGAGCAGTATGACCTTCTTGCCATAAAAATTCAGATGTGCGAAGGAACGGACGTGTACGCATTTCCCAACGCATTACGTTACACCACTGATTACACATAAGAGGAAGATCTCTATAGGACTGTATCCAATTTTTATATGTATTCCATATTATGGTTTCAGATGTTGGACGAACTATTAGTTCTTCTTCTAAACGGGCTTCCGGGTCAACTTCAACTCCTGATTTATCTTCTTTTGCTTTAAGGCGATAGTGGGTAACAACAGCACATTCTTTAGCGAAGCCCTCAACATGCTCAGCCTCACGAGATAAGAATGATTTTGGAATTAAAAGTGGAAAGTATGCATTCTGAGCACCAGTTTCTTTGAACATCTTGTCCAATTGGGATTGCATTTTTTCCCAAATAGCATAGCCATATGGCTTTATTACCATACATCCACGTACTGCGGACTGCTCTGCTAAGTCAGCTTTTACTACTAGGTCATTATACCATTGGCTATAGTTGTCAGCCCTTTTTGTAAGATCTTTTAATTCCTTAGCCATAAAAATTGGATATCTTTTTTAAGTTTCAACGGACAAAATTAATATTTTTTTCTTCAATTCATCATATTTTCAGACATAAAGAAAAATCCCCTGCCATTCTTTTTAAAGAAATGACAAGGGACTCGAAATATGTCCGGAAAAACAATATTTTACTTGTTTATTATCTTAGTTACGGCTTTGCTTCCATCCTTTAAAGTATCAACCTTTATTACTATGCCTTTATAAGATGCACCTACACGCACACCATTTACATTATAATAAGCGCTTGAAACTACCTCAGCATCGGAAGTTGTAATCCCATTAATACCGGCAACTATAGCTTGAGCTGAAGCTTCTCCTAGTCCACCCATTTCGTTTGCACCACGAACAGTATATGTTGCAGTTGCATCGTCAACAGTATATTGAGGATTAGTGGTAAAGCCAACAACTTTACCATCTTTACAAACTGCCCAAAGAAGTACATAACTACTATTATCCCAAGAAAGAGTACTACCAAAGAGAGTAACATTTGTTGGAATAGATGCTTGTTCTGTGTAATCTAGTGGATTCCACTCGTCATCACCACCCATTACAGTTTCAACAGTATACATTGCTGCCTCACTTGCTGTAAGGATAGGATCGTTAGTAGTGCTAGGATGTGAACTCCATGATGTCTTACGATTTGATAAGTCAACGGTTGAGCCTGAAGATGTCATTGAGTTATATTCAGCAAAGCGATCTGGCCAACCATCACTCATATCAGTCCATCCTGCAGCATAAGGTTGAACTTCCATTGTAGTATTAATCCATAGACAAATAGGAGTGCCTGAGCCCCAAGGGCGTCCAAGATAGTACTTACTATTTACACTGCTTGAGCCTGTAATTTTACAATCCCTAAAGATATAACCATATTTCATAGGTATTGATGGAGCTGTTATATAACCACCTGACTCACACATTATAAGTTCAACTTCATTAAAGAATATATCACCTCTTCCACAAAGGAAGTCTGTACGACCACGTAAGACACCACCTTCAAAGTAATAGCGCTTTGACTGTCTTGAATAATATGTATCTTGATAACCCCATAGACAAACATTCTTGCAAATTGTCTTATCACCTGCATCTTCTAAAGCAGCACCACGACCAGTATTATCAGCTAAACTATTCTTAATAGTGATATCCTGTAAATACATATTTGCACAATTACTTTGGAAATAGAAAGTTTCACACTGTCCAAGACCTTCAGCAACATTTTTATTATCACTTGTAATTGTTGATGGGACTGTATTAGCAATTGTTGTTAAATCTCTATCCTCACCAATAATTGATACATTAGGTTTACTTACATAGGTAGTTGGGTCAGCATATACAGTAGTGCCATCAACAGAACTTGTTTTTGTTGCAGTTGTAGATGCTGGAATTATATAGTCACCTTGCTTTACAAAGATATAAAAACGCTGAGATGAATCATCACGTGCTTCAGCAGCTGCAATAGCTTCTTGAATAGTACCATCATCTGGAACTATAAAGTCGTAAAGTCTCTTTGTTATCTCAGGTTTTTCTTTGGTTGAGAATGTTATTGTAATAGCATCAGTAATCATATTTCCACTTAAGTCAGAAATAGTATTTGCTGGCATAGTAAATGTATAAGTAGTTGAATACTCAAGACCTTTATATTCTACCATTACTGTCTTTCCTGATACTGTTGGAGTAAATTCTAGATTACCTATTGTAGCTACAGCATCTTCAGCAACCATAACCTTTTCATCAAATGTAAGTACTATTCTTCCATTTGCTGAAGCATTAGTTGCACCTTCTTCTGGAACTTGGGACTGAAGCACTGGTGCTACGCCATCGTCAATGATATCCTCTGTACCCAAAATAAATATTTCAGCTATAGCAATACCATCATTTTCCGCTGAAGAACCAATTATCTCTGAGGATGTGTCAGCTATCCAACGAATATATACATTTGGTTGATGGTCCGCATTACTTAAAAGTGAGAATTCATCATTATACCATTGTTTACGTTCAGTTAGTGTAAATGACCCAATTTGAGTCCAATTTTCGCTATCAATAGAATATTCAACATCATATTTAGAGTATGCATTATAACTTAATAACATTGATGAAGATACTACTAAATCAGTGTATGAAGTAGCATTAACCATTGTTTGCCAATAGTATTTTCCTAAACCATCAGTTTTCCA
>JAJQAI010000306.1:2980-4847 GCA_021203915.1 Prevotella sp.
GTATCAATAGCATTATAATTAGCAGTTATGGCTTTATCTTCTGTCATAGTAATATCACAAGATTCATTTGTGGATATTACACTACCTGAAGCATCTGTCCATGAAACAAATTCATAACCAAAATTACGTGCTTGAGAAAGTGTTACTACCTCGTCTTCATCAAATTCGGTACCAACTGGAGAAGTTGTTACTACTCCAGCGCCTTCTGGTGATACATTTATGGTTAAGGAATATTCAACGGCTGTTGCATCACCACTTAAAGTTCCTTCAATAACTATATTAGCTAAACCAACTTGCTTGTTATTATCAAGGCTATAGATATTTATTCTAAGTCCGCATTCTCCATCACTAGCTGATGCACCTGAAACATTATAAGAAAATTCTGAGTGGTTTGGTTCTCCATCATTTCTCTCTGGAAGCTGGCCCGTATCTAGTGTTACAGTACTTCCATCGGAACTAAACCATGTAAAATTCATATTACCTCCACCTGTACCATCTCGATAAGCTAAAAATGATACCTTTGTTGGAGTAAAGGTAAGTCCAGTTTTTGGTTTAATAGTAAAATCAACGTCATTTGTTGAATTACCGCCACTAGAGGTTTTTGATAGTGGTTGAATTCTAGTAAAAGTAATTTCATCTATTACTTTCGCGTCAATAAAAGAAAGATTGGATCCTAATGAAACATAATTAGACTTGATATATTGACCCATATCGCCGGAGAATGTTGCCGTTTGATTATCTGTACCAAGATCAAAAGGCCAAGTAATTGTTATTGCCTCGTTGTTTAGGGTTTGTCCTATTGCAAGTGAGGTAATCAAAGACATGATAAAAATCATGCACAATCGGAGTAGATTTTTCATATGCATTAAATATTTAGTTATAAGATTTTGTGACAAATTTAACGAAAAATATATTGTTAAGTACAATTAATAGGAAACTTTTTTATTTTTTGAATTTTATAATCGCCCCCAAAAATCCCCTTTCGATGAGTTTTCAAGGAAAGGGGATATACATATTAGGGGGCTCTTATTTAGAAATCACTTTTTTTAGCTGCCTTAGTATTTATGATTACGGAATACAATATTTATTTACTAGAAGCACTACCAAAGCCACCATAAGAGTTTGCGGCACGTATAGTGTAATCTCCACCTTCAGGAACAACGTATGAAGTTCCACTTACCATTTCAACAAACTTTTCACCATTAAATACGGCATATACACCGCTTGCATTCTTTGGGGCTTGCCAGAAAAGAGTACTATTCTTAAGTGAAATTTTACCCATTGTAGTTTGAAGAGTACATTCTGCAGGTTTCCATAAAGAAAAGACCTTATCAAGTGCATATTTAGAAGCTTGCTCTTTAGTAAGAATAGTTTCATATTGACTATCTGGATATCCTGATTGAGTAAATACGGGTGAAAATTCTTTTGGAGAAATACGCTCTCCTTTAGAATTCATTGTATTATACTCGAAGAATCTTTGAGCAGGTATTCCCATTCCTGCTAGAGTCCAACGATTAGCAATTAGACCCTCATCGTTTAAAATGGTAGTATTTAAGTATACACACTCAGGATCGTTATTCCATGTGCGCCCATAATCAAATTGTGCTGCTAGGTTATTAATTGTGCAACTCTCAAAGATGTATCCATACTGTCCTGCAATGGTTGAAGGAGCAGTAATTATACAAGAACCAGAACCATCTGCATTATGAGGTTCTACAGTTATAGTACACTTATTGAAATAAACAGCACCCTCACCACATATAAAGTCTACTGTTCCGTGAATATCTGATGTCTCCCAATAGAATTCACCTGCTGGGTTGTTTGAGTAGTAAGTGTCTTGGAAAGATAGCAAACGAACATTCTTACA
>JAJQAI010000283.1 GCA_021203915.1 Prevotella sp.
GAGATGTACATAGCTCCACCAGCCTCAATTAAATCATGGTATGAAGTCTTATAGCATATAATGGTTATTTCATCACCTTCTTTAACGTCAAGAGTACCAAATTGTTTATCTTCACCATTAACTCCGGTTGATACGCCATAGATATAAACTGAACCTGTATCATCTGTTAGGGCGAAGTTTCCATAAGTATCAAGGTCGAATGCTGTATTATCCTCAGTAGATCTAGTTACTTTTCCCGTTAGGCGATAGTAAGTATTACTATCATCTGCTAATTCACGGAAATCAGCCACTGAAATAGGAGTAACTATAGTGTGCTCCTCAAGGACAGCGTCAACCATTTCTATAGTTCCATTGTACTCGTCACGCTTGCCAACAATTGTTAAGATATCACCCTCATTGATGCCAAGAGAAGAAAAGCCATCTAATCCATATACATAGGTCTCAGCGGAGAAATCCTTGATATAGAAATTACCATAGGTCTGATTGGCAACTGAGGTTATGTAGCCCATAATACGATATTGCGTACTACCAACTGGGGAGGCATTAAATTCTAGAATGCTAACAGGCATGATAGAACCTTCTTGCGAAATTGTTGCTTGACAAGTATACTCTTTGCTACCAGAAGTAGTGTAGAATGTAAGCAAACAACTGCGGTCTCCACCAGTATTTTCTGTAGCTTTAAATGTCACATCAGCTCCTGAACTATTGGATACAATAGAAGAAATAGAAAGCCAATCCTTTGCTTCATCAGGAACATTAACAGTAACGCCATTACCAGAACAACTTAAGGTTACTATAGCCTCTCCACCCTCTTTGGGTAGAATGCCATCCTCTGGCTTAATTGAGGAAACAGATATAAGCGACTTAGTTACACTAATAAATGTAGCATCAACAAGTTCAACTACTCCACCATATACGGACTTTGGACCTTCAACAGTCACAACATCACCTACCTCAACTCCGAAGGAATCCCAAGCATAAGAACCAGAAGAATTAACTGTTCCATAAATATAAAGATCAGTTTCACTAGTACCATCATTCATGTAGAAATTACCATAGGTAGTATTAGCTATTGAAACTACGGTACCAGTAACTCTATAGGTCTTACTATTTGGACCCTCAAGAACCTCTGCTATAGTGGCATCTTCAACAGCGGCAGCCTCGCCTTGAGTAACCATTATGATTTGTGTCTTGTCAGCACATGAAATCTCAAGGCTTGCACTTCGTGTATCATCTACTTCATCAGCAGAGAAAGTAACTGTATAGGTTCCCTCTCCTCCACTCATAGGGGTAATAGTGAGCCAATCAGGTATATAATCCCCTTCGAACACCCAATCATATTTAGCTTTTAGGGTTATTGATGTAGAACCACCTTCGGAGGGTATTGCAATATAGGATGATGAAACTTGCACCTCATCTAAAAGTGTCGGTTCATCAAAATCATCACATGCTGTCAACGTTAGCAGCATTATGAAAAAGCAGGATAAAATATGTTTTATTTTCATTATTTAATCTCCTCCAAAGTTTTTAGTTGAATATATACTTAATACCTATACCCATATACCAGCACTCACTTATAGAGTGATATGGCACAAACGTCTTCGTATCACCATTGATTGCTGCAGGAGTAGAGAATGTAGCGTAACCTTGAGAGTCAACACCTTCGTACTTTAAGATTCTAGCTTCGCTTCCGATTTCAGGATTAAGGTATTTAGAAACACCCCATTTTGAACTAAATAAGTTGAGCAAATTCTTGATATCGCAGCTAAGTTGTATGGTGTGTTTTGTCTTTGCAATTCTAAAGTCAAAGTCATGTTTATAAGAGATATCTATACGATGTACCCATGGAGAGTATAGACTATAAGACTCTGCATAATGACCTTGATGATTCTTTAGATAACGATTATTGTGAACATAGTCCATAAAACGTGTCTTATCATCCTCAGAAACAAAGCGGAATTCACCACTTTCAACTTGTTGGTCAGTTGGGATATAAATTAGGTCATAGTTGTAACCATCACCATTCATATCATTTGTGGTCATATAATGGTAGCTATAACCACCACGCCAAGTTTCATATATAATACTATAGTGGTTACCACACTTATCGTGTGCTGTTGCAGAGGCAACAATACGGTCAGGTGTTACATACTGAGAATTCTGCAACTTATTCATATGAGAAGGTCCTTCAACAGTACCTATATAGTTAAGCACTGATGAGGCATTTGAGCCAGGCATACCTGTAATTTCCTTAGAAACGGTATGAGTATAGGCAGCCATAAGGCTTAACCATGAAGTAGGTTGAGCATTTAAAGTAACGTTTGCTGTCCAGCCATAACCTTTACGAGTATTCTCTAAGACATAAGCATTTGGCAGAGTTTGGAAACCCTCTGGATAGATTGGACGAGAGTCAGCACCATTAAAACGTGCAAAACCTTCAACCGAAGGAACACTCCAATCGGTTAGATATACAGCATTAACTGTCTTATTAAATATACCCTCAATGGTTGCTGTAAATGGGAATGGAACAGGTATCACATAGTCAAGAGCAATGGATGTCTTCCAAACTTGTGGCATCTTGAAATGCTTATCAACAGCCGATATAGCATCAGGTACAGCGCCATCTTCTGGAGTTATCGTTGAGGGGTAACCCAGTGATACAAGTTTATCATAAAGAGCACTGATTGTTGCCTTACCATTAGCATCGGTTACTAGTCCACCGGCAAATTCATTCATCGAGAAACCCTTGCTAGCAGCCGTAGAGGCATTTATATTAGCTTGATACTGCACCATACCGCCATTAGTTGGCATGTTTGTAAAGAATACCAGTGGTAGTCTTCCTGAGAACAAGCCTGTACCACCACGAAGCTTAAGACTCTTATCTCCCAGAATATCCCAAGTAAAACCAACACGAGGTGAAAACATAAAGTTAGCTGTTGGCCATTTTCCAGTATCTATATGTTTACCATAATAATCAAGAGCTAAAATGGCATTATTGGTCATAAGGTCTTTATTGCTAAAGAATAAACCATCTATTCTTAGGCCATAAGTAAGTTTGAATTTATTTGTAATATTCCATTCGTCTTGGCCATAAATACCAACTTTGTTGTATTGTACACGAGCTGCAGGGTCAGACTGTCCATTGTAACCATAAGTTAAGTTAACGATTTCTGGAGCTGCACCATTTAGGAAGTCATCAAGGCTTGAATAACGATAGTATCCAGTACCATTACGCATATACATATTATCTGCCATTTGATGCTCGTAGCTTAAGCCCGCCGTTATCTTATGATTCTCTAAAGAGAGTGTAATATCATCTTTTAAGTTCCATATCGTGTTATGTACAGCATTATTCCAAGTAAATAGCTCATAACCTAGTGAAAGGTAACTTTGATTATCCTTAAGAATATCAATAAATGGGAATTCATCGGAATTACTATCACGTACATCGTCAAGCTTTGAGAATGTTAAAAGGAATTGGTTGGATAGATTGTCTGTTAAACGGCTATTAAAATCTACTGATAATGTGTGTACAAGATCATCATATGCATACATTGAGTTAGCATAAGACATAGAATACTGTGACATACGAGCACCAGACATTCTAGTTCCTCCATCCATTGACGAAGCATTAGGAGAGTTCCAAGTACGATTCTTGGTATAGTTGTAACGAACTGCTAAGTGATGCATCGTATTAATGTTCCAGTCTAGGCGAGCAAGTATCTTATAGTTGTTCTCATCGGCAGGGAAATTGGTCCAAGAACCGGTATTATAGCCATATTTTTCTTTAACATAATTAGAGACTCTCTCTAGATCAGAAAGTGTAGTTCTTGATACATAATTATCAGCATCAGCCACACCATTTTCGGAACCACGCCAACGATTTGCCACCGTTGGTGTTTGAGTCATTTCTCCATTTACAAAGAAGAAGAGTTTATCCTTAAGGATTGGTCCACCAAAGGTAAAACCATAGGTAGTTTGACGGTCCGTAGCGCGTGCACCTGAGATTTGTTCCTTATATATGGCATCACCACGCATATTTTCATTTTGGTGATAAATGTATACAGTTCCCTTAAATGTGTTGGTACCTGATTTTGTAATAGCATTAACACCTCCACCAATGAAATTAGTTTGTCTTACATCATATGGTGAAATTACAACTTGGAGTTCCTCAATAGCATCAATTGAGATTGGGTTACCTCCACCTGGAAGGTCATCACTAAGACCAAAGTTGTTGTTGAAGTTTGCACCATCGACAGTGAAATTAGCTGTTCTTCCATCAGAACCGGCGAAGACCATCTCGTTTCCACCATATGGTGAGAGACGGGTAAACTCGGTGATACTTCTATTGACCGTTGGCATAGATAGAATCTGTTGATTAGAGATGTTAGTTGAGGCTCCCGTTTTTTCTGTGGAGAATTTAGTGCCTATAGCACTGACGACAACTTCTCCAAGCAATTGAGTGTCCTCTGTCATCTCAACATCTAGATTGTAGGTCTCGGCCAGCTGAAGTGTGATACCCTCAACGAGCTCTGTTTTGTAACCAATGTAGCTTATCTTGACCTCATAGGGTCCACCTACACGCATACCACTGATGTTATATAAGCCTTTGATATTGGTCACGGCAGTATAACGTGATCCTGAGGGCTTATGAATAGCCTCAATGGAAGCTCCAATTACATCCTCGCCTAGGGCAGTAACCTTTCCAGATAGTGAAGATGTTGTTTGTTGAGCAAATGCAGTTGATACACCCATTAGCATCAATAAGATAAGCAAACGCAATTTTTTGTGCATAATCTTTTTTGAAATGGTTAATATTAATA
>JAJQAI010000259.1 GCA_021203915.1 Prevotella sp.
GTATATAAGGGGGAAAAGAAATTTTCATAATGTTTCATATTTATTTCTTTTTATTTTGCGTATGAATAATAAATTATTATCTTTGTAACATGAATTTAGACCATTAACTCTCATAAAATAGCATTATACCATTGATATACAACGCGTTATACATCATAACTATAAAAGTAAATCCATGTAACATGCTGAAACTGTATGAAAAGTGGTGGATAAAACAAAGTTAAACATAGAATTTCATAAGGCGAATTAATTACAACAAATGCTATAAGAAACATTAACCTTAAAATAATAATTTTTAATTATTACATTATGGACGGAAAAGCTCTTAAACAAAAACTAAAGCAAACAGGTATTTCATTTGCTGAAATAGCTCGCAAGCTTAATGTCAACCCTCAATCATTAACATCAATCTTTAATGGTATTGATGTTAAGAGTGGTACAATCGAAAAACTATCAGCAATTCTAAAAATCCCGATTCGTTATTTTTATGAAGATTATGATGGTGACATGATAACCCCCATAGATTTAACTCAAGCGGAGAAAGCTAATCCAAATATTGCAGGAACTGTTACTCCTGAGAGAGTAAAAATCCTCACAAAAGAAATAGAGTTTCTTAAAAAAACAATAGAGCAGAACGAAATCCTTCTAAGAGAGAAAGACCGAGTAATAGGCCTTTACAATCTCATGCTTAAGGAAAGATTAGGAAGCTCTTCAGATATTTCGAAAATCTGATTTTTTTAAAAAGAAATCTACCGTCATTAGACACTATTAGCTATGGCATCTTATGCCAAGTTTAATAGTGTCTAAAATCATGCAACTTTTTTTTGCAGATGCACTTCTTTTAAAAGATAGGAATACTTTAACTCAACCATCTCTCGTTGGTCAAGAATACACCCTTAAAATTTTAGCCTCAATCTCTTGCGTAGTACTTATCTATCTTTACTTTTAAACAGCAGGCACAAGGCATCAAGATTTTTCTTTAATCCATTCATGAAGGAAAACAAATAACTGCCAAATTACTGAAAGAATTAACGCCAAATTACTGAATTTTAAATAAAACTTTATCGCAAGTTAGAATGTGCCTAAAGAAATTCTAAAAAAATAAGGTTTTCTTCTTGTATTTTGTTCATCTTTCACTACCTTTACCACTACCAAAAGAAAAGTATGTTATGACAGAAGCCGAATTGAATAGTTATCGTCTCACAAGCCTCGAGGAGCCTACCGATGAGATGCTCTCAGCAATAATGAAAGAAGTAGCGGAGGACGTGAAACGTGAGAACGAAGAAATACATCGAAATTTTATGAACAAACTTCGCGCTCAAGCCAAAGCTATTAAACAACGTTATGGTTATGAGTAGCGAACCGCTTCATAAACCAACCCTTATTGTGATTGCTGGGCCAAATGGTTCGGGAAAAACCACTATTACATCGAAGTTTCTTCAACACGGGTGGCTAAAAGCAGCAGAGTATATCAATCCAGATATTGTAGCACAAGAAATATTTGGCAATTGGAACGATTCTCATGCAGTACTTCAAGCCCTACAATATTGTGATGATAAACGTGAGGAGTGTCTTTGTGAGCATAGTAGTATGATATTCGAGAGCGTGATGTCCACTGATTCCAAAGTAGATTTCATCCGAAAAGCAAAAGAAGAAGGCTATTTCATAAGAGTTTTCTTCATTAGCACAAACGACCCAAGTATCAATGCCTCACGTATTGCAAAAAGAGTGATGAAGGGTGGACATGGAGTCCCCATAGAAAAAATTATATCACGCTTTTCAAAGTCTATAATTAATTGTGGTATGGTCTCTAAAATAGTGGACCGCACATACGTGTACGACAATTCATCTGAAGATTCTGAGGCAACCATCCTTTTCCGCCTTTCTGATGGAAAACTCGTCAAGCAATACGTGAAGGAAGTACCTAAGTGGGCTGAGTGTTTGCGACCATAAGACAAATCTCCTATTATGTTTATTTTTTAGGTTGAGTTGAAAATAAGGATAATACTGTTTCTTAGGCAAAAAAACCTTTGTTTTAATCTTTGTACTTGCTTAATTTTTGAGAGTCAACTTTTATCGGCTAATACATCTGTTTATCAGGAATTACACCTCTTACACCACCTTTAGGATTCTTCACATCACCTTTATACCTAGGGATTAAATGCATGTGCACATGGAAAACCGATTGTCCTGCTGCCTCGTTTACATTAATACCAATATTATAGCCATCAGGATGAAAACGTTCGTCAATTTTTTGTTTCACCTGCTGTAGCATAATGCTCATTGCTTCACGTTCATTTTGGCTAAGGTCGAAATACGATGCAACATGTCGTTTGGGAATAATCAATGCATGACCTAAAGACACTGGATATCCATCAAAAAATGCGATGCATGTCTCTGTTTCACAAATAACTTCCACACTCTTTGAAAGATTGCAGAAAGGACACTTATCCTCTTGCTTTAGAGGTGACTTATCTATATGATTATTATTAACTTCCATTACATATTAATTTTAAGAGGACCAAACGATGATTGGCCTTGCATATCTCAAATACGATTATACCTCCACGTGGAATAACCCATATTGAGAGCTATTTGATTCATCGGCTTAAAAGTCCTTTCAAATACCTCCATAAATTGGTCATCGTTCATGTCTGCTAAGTCCCGAGGGGCATATCCAAGTGAAAGATAATCCTCAAGTGTCTTAGGAGTTCTATTGGCATTGATGCATGTGCGCAACGAATAATGTTGTATCTCTGCCAATTTTCTTAGATATATATCCAAGTCAGGGAGTTTGTTGCTTTTTGAAGAATTGATGCTACTATCAGAGGGCACCAAATTCCAATTTAAGTTATGGGAAACAAATGTCCAGGGCAGGAAGTGGTCCAAATCATATCCACCTTGACATAATTCTTTTCCGGTGTATAAACATTTGATAGAACCGCCAATATTAATAACCATGTCCCAATAACGATGCTGAGGAGAAAGCGAATCACGTTGCTCGGGCTTCCTTAATTTATTAGAAATTGCAGGGACATTCGGGTTACGAACTTGCAGAAATTGAGTAAGGTTCCAAAACACAAAATCCGTCAAGATTTTATAGTGATCATGAAGATACGAATCCCATTTGGAATTAAGCTCTATGTAGAACTCTTGATCATCCCTATAAAGAGCATATAAACAGCCGTTTTCCAATGTCTGCGAACGCGCCACCATCTCATTGTTATTAGATGTGTTAATCCACGGATGAAGAAAACGATAAGGCACATTTAACGTAAGAATCCTAAGCAGGTGCCTAATCTCACTGTTCCCTAGCCTATCACGCAATGAATCACAAACAGTTTCAATATCTGTATCAATGGGAATTCCCGTTATCTTCTGCAACTCAATTACAATGTTAAAAAGCGAATCGCTCTTACCAAAAGACAAACGAAAATAATGTATAGGATACCAAGCATTGGCAACCATTCTAATCACAATGTCCCACACACCAATACGCAATCCTTCAGTTTTTGCGTGAATCTGAAGAATTGAGAGAAGCCAAAAGAATTTATACGTCGCCACTGTATTTGCAAATACTTTGCCAAGGGTGACAGTGCTTAAAACCAGAGATTGTGGGATGTCCATGCGATGAAAAAGTTTTGTATCAACCAAAGTGAAATATATTCCTTCAAAAATCCTTCAACGAAAGGAGGCAGTTTCTGCTTTAAATAAAAACACTTTTATTACGGCCATATCGCGCCGTTGCAGTGTTACTTATTCATTTTTTGCGAAATTACGAAAAACAAAAGGAATATAAAACAAATCCTAAGGATTTTTGCTTATATTCCTAATATAGGTTCATCGCATTACTATAGGGGCTTAATGATAAAGTCTTTTATTGTGCTAGTTGCTCTTTGAAAGTTAATTCCTAGTTTAAATATTTTGTGCCTAGGATATTTCATTGCTATCGTCTTAGCATATCCCATTTCATCGATAAGCTTTATTGCATCCAAAGCTGATTTATCAATCTTTATCCCAAGGGTATATATACTATCCGTTGTATGAATAGCAATACCAGTTTGTCCATCAGGAGTCCTTCCTTCTATACTTACACCAAGACCGCCTAAACCAAAAATTATAAATAACACTTGCAGGTAATAGTCATCATTTTGATTCGGAAGGCCAACAGCACTTAAGTGCTCATTTAGCATTAAAAGTGCCTTTTCTATTTTACCCTCTTTTATTAAGACAGCTATTTCTTCAGCTATGTGTTCATGATATATGCCACTTACTTTTACATAATTATAAAGAAGTCCCCCAAAAAGTCTTATTCTAACCTCTTTGTTTGGAAAATCAAGGAGATATTCATCCGTTGTGCTATTATAGCCTTTTACAGTTAAATAACCTGTTTGGTATAATAGCGGAAGAAATGTTTCCAATGATAGTATAGAAGAGTTGAATGATTCTTTCTTGGCATTTTTTTGAACCAAATCCGTTATACTAACATTAAATTTTTTCATCATGTCATATAAAGGATGAGGGTTCCCAGTGTCAAACCAATAGTCCCAAAGTTTCTGATTGCTAAGTGCATTAATCACACACCATGGAACATAAACATCTGGCGATGGATAGCTAAAATGATAGCCATTGTACATAGCTTTGATTTTCTCAAACATCTCATCAAACGAAATTTCTTTTTTCTTAGCAAATTCCTCAATACCAATTTTAAAGTATGTGAGCAAATCTTCCTCAGTAAAGCCAGGAACTCCTGCATACTCCTTATCAAAAGAAATATCCTTAAAATTCTGAAAGTTA
>JAJQAI010000223.1 GCA_021203915.1 Prevotella sp.
TAGCGGCCCTTTATCTTTTTTCTCCCTAGTCTTTGGGGCTTGCTAGTATGCTTTTATATTCATCAATATTGTTTATTAGACGAAAGGCTTCTAGGGCTTGTTTATCAGTATTTAGGCTATTTTCAACAGTCCCTCTTTGGTAATAATATGCCGCTACTATATCGTTGGATATAAGCCGTTTTATTACGTCTTTATTAATGTCTAAATCCTTTGAGATATTATGCTTGAGTTTCTTTTCAAGATTTTCAAATTCCGTCTTAGCATCATCGTAGTACCCTTCAAATTCAATAATGGATTTTAAGTTGTTTAGAGCCTTTTCGCTTTCTGGATCATAGGTAAAACCACTCTTTATTACCATTTGTTTGAAATCTTCATAGTCTTGATCTGTAATCTCAAATTCTGATGCAGGAGCAATGCTAGGATGATTGGCAATATAATTAATTTCGTAATCTAAGAGTACTTCCGTTGAGTCTAGACCACTTACGGTTAGGTAGTAAGCAATATTAGGTAGAGAGTCGGGTTTTATTTCTACATCTGGCTTTATACCACCCCCATCACGTACCTCTCGTCCATCCAAAGTGTGAAAGATTCTTGTTAAACTATCTGGAATATGCTCAGTATAACCACCATTGACGTGTTTATAATTGACCGCTTGTATGCAACGTCCACTTGGTAGATAGTACTTGCTTTCGGTAAGTTTTAGCTGTCCATTGTAGGAAAGATTTACCGGTATTTGAACAAGTCCTTTGCCATATGTTCTTGTACCTAGGATAACGGCCCGATCTAAATCCTGTAAACTTCCACAAGTTATTTCACTAGAACTTGCCGTTTCACCATTAACTAGCACAACAATTGGAATAATCGTATCAATTGGCTCAAGGACGGTCTGATAATCACTATTAGAGCGTTTCATCTTGCCCGCCTTTCGAACTATGACAACGTCTTTTGGTACGAACATGTTCACTATGTTAACGGCCTCTGAGAGTGAACCTCCACCATTGCCACGCAAATC
The DNA here is from genome assembly GCA_021203915.1 of Prevotella sp. Taxonomy (GTDB): domain Bacteria; phylum Bacteroidota; class Bacteroidia; order Bacteroidales; family Bacteroidaceae; genus Prevotella. The sequence continues at coordinate 1,013 of JAJQAI010000223.1, forward strand.
AAGAACGAAGCCCTTCATTCCTTGATTTCTCATGTCGATGAAAGCGCGCCGAACCTCTTTATAGCAATCATCTGTAAAACTGCTTAGATTTAAATATCCTATACTATCCTTACGCAAGCCATAATATGGTATTGTAGGCATAATAACAGCTCTACGCGTTATCTTAAAGGTCATAATGTTACCAGTGCTTGGACGCTGAATCTTTAGGACGAAAGTTGTTCCTGCTTCACCACGAAGATGCGAGCTAACAAAACTTACATCTTTGTCAATCATAGTGGAATCGTCAACACTGAGAATGATATCACCTTTACATAGTCCTGCTTCTGCTGCAGGCGTTCCTTCATAGGGTTCTTCTATAATAACGCGTTTGATTTTTTGATTGTAGCGAATAATAGCTCCAATACCTACATATCGTCCAGTTATTAATGTCTTGAGATCTCCTACCTTGTCCTCAGGATAGTAAACTGTATATGGATCAAGAGATCTTAACATGGAATTTATAGCCGTACCTATGACTTCGTCGGCATTGAGTGTATCAACGTACATTAAGTCAAGATAGCGGTAAATCTCGTTGAAAACCTCCATGTTTTTACCTATGTCAAAATTATGGTCTTTACTTTCCTGTGCTATAGCAGGTGTAAAGAACCAAAGAAAAACAACTAAGAGTTGAAAAAATACTTTTCTCGTTGTTTCAAGAGATATTTTCATGGTAAGGGGAAATGCTTATTATTCTAACGAAAGGTAATACAATTTCTTCATTTGTGAAGTGGATGCAAAGTTACAATTCTTTGAGCACTTAAACAAAAGAAATCTATTTAAAAGTTTCTATAGAGTTAGAAATGCTAAATATTAGCTAAAAAACATGAAATAATGATAATAATTTTACATTTTTTTATGTTTAATTCATTATAATAAAATATTTTTTCTACCTTTGCATAAATCAAATTGTTAAACTATGGATTATAATAATTTTTTAATTAATGACCATACATTTGTGGATCTTGGATTAAGTGTAAAATGGAGCTCAGCCAACATAGGGGCTGATACTCCTTCGGAATATGGTCGTCCGTTTACGTGGGGTGAGACAAATAAAAGAGGTATACCCGAATCTGAAAGAAAACGTGTTTCAAATGGCCTACTAACGGAAAATATTGCGGGTAACCCAAACTTTGATATGGCTCAAGTTTATTGGAAAGGCACTTGGCGACTTCCAACAAAGGAAGAATTTGAGGAATTAATCGAAAAATGCGAGTGCACATGGCTGGATAATATGAAGGGTATGCTATTTATAGCGCCGAATAAGAATAAAATTTTTTTCCCTGCTGCAGGTTCGGCCGTTAATTATGTTTCAATACAACAAGGAATAAGTGGCTTTTATTGGACCGCTACTCCTGATACTGAAGCTGGGTGCGCTTATGCATTTAATTTTTTTGACAAGCCTTTGATAACACCATTTACTCGTATTAATCAGTTTTATGTACGTGCTGTATCTTTTTAAAGGGATCAGCTATAGGTGAAAAAGTTTTTCTTGAAAAAAGGCGTTAAAAAGGAATTTTTCAAAGAAATATTTGTCTATTTAGGGAAAATAGATTACCTTTGCCACGCTTTTGTTATAAGAAAAGTTTTCTGCTTCAATAGCTCAGTTGGTTAGAGCACCTGACTGTTAATCAGGGGGTCGTTGGTTCAAGTCCATCTTGAAGCGCATAAGGTTCGGTTTAATGACTGAGCCTTTTTTATTTCCCTTTTTCGGGGGGGGGTATCACCATTTAAGCTTGCCATATTTATCCTTGTACCATATTTGCCAGGAATTGACTATGTTTTGCCAAATTACATAAGCGCATGGAGCAATTGCTGCAGTTGGGCTTAAGAAATTTATAGTAAGCCAGATGGCAAGAATAGTATTTTTTTGTCCTAGGGCTTGTCCTGAAGTAATGCTTTCTTGATAGTAAGTTCCAACCCATTTACCTATAGAGAATAAAAGTAGAGTAACCCCAAGAGGAAGAACAATTAATAGTAACATCTCCCAACCAATTACATTAGCTGTAATAATGTTATGTGCGGTCATTCCCATTACTATAGATAAATTTAAAGCCCAAATATAGAAAGCTAAATTTTTCCTTTCATTGATTTTATTTGAAAAATTTTTCAAATATCTTCGTGTTAATTGTGCAAGTACAAGTGGTACTATTAAGACAAGGATTAATCGCTTGAAAATCATTAGAAATGCTATAGAAAAAGTAATATCTGCTTCTTTCTCAACCAGTGGAAAGAAAATAGGTATTGTAATAGCAGCAACCAAATTTGTAAAAATGGTAAACATTGTTAAAGACGCCATGTTGCCTCCTAACTTCCTTGTTATTACTGGGGCTGCTGTAGCAGTAGGGCAGATGATACAAATAAATACTCCCTCAAGAATTATTTTCGTTTTCTCCTCATCTATAAGTATTATAATACCTACCAAAATAGCAGATAAGACAACTTGAATTATTTGCACCCATAAATGCCATCCTCTGGGACGCAGTTCTGCTATTTTCATATTGCAGAAGGTTAGATAGAACATAATGAAAATAAGTGCAGGAAGAATATCCGTAATTAGTGGTCCTAAGCTGTATCCTATCGGTTCTAATGGCTTAACATAAGCGAATAATAAATACACTATGACCCCAACAATCATAGCTGAGGGAAGTGTCCATTTTCGTAGAAAATCAATGAATCCCATTTTTCAAAAGGAATTTTTTATAAAATCAGTGAAATGTAAGACTTGATGGTATTTTTTGCCATTTACCTTTTACTGCGAACTTCATCGTACTGCCCTGTTTTTTCTTATAAGAATAAGTTCCATCCTCTTGATAAGTTATTGTAGCAGTAAAGTCCTCGCTTCCATAGTCATTCATGACTTCTAATTCTGCAGTGTTACCACTAATTATTGAGGATACAATAAGCCATTTATTAGTGCTTTGTGTAGAGCCAAAATAACCTTCAATCTCGCCCAAGGCCTCATTATCTGGGGCAACAATATTTTTATCGTAAAGGTTCATTTTAATGAAAATCTTATATTCATCATTATGAATTTCAGAGTTAAAGGGCTTAGTATTTTGTGCTTTGCCACAAAGGCAGACGGTTAATATTACTAACAAAAGAAGATATCTCTTCATGAGAAAAAGTTTATAGGTTGAGTTCATGTGTAAGGACACTTTCAAGTTCTTCAGCCGAAAGGCGTAAGCGAAATCCTCCATTAATGGCTACTGAGATATTTCCTGTTTCTTCTGAAACCACAATTGATATTGCATCACTTTCTTGAGACATTCCTAAGGCAGCTCTATGACGTAAGCCTAATTCTTTAGGAATATCAATGCTATGGCTCACCGGAAGAATACATCCTGCTGCGCATATACGTTTTTTTGATATTACCATAGCCCCATCATGTAAAGGGGAATTTTTGAAGAAAATATTTTCAATCAACCGTTGATTTATATTTGCGTCAATTGTGTCACCAGTTTCTATAATACTCTCGAGTGACGAAATACGCTCAATTACTATTAGTGCACCTACTTTGGCGCGTCCCATATTCATGCAAGCCATTACGATTGGCATTATGGTCTCACGTGTTGCGTCATTTTTCTTTTCTTCTGAAGAAAATAGACGAAGGAAACTCTTTACTCTATGGCGTCCTCCCAAATCATATAGG
>JAJQAI010000280.1 GCA_021203915.1 Prevotella sp.
GTCTACAAACATAAGCTTTTTTCTTGAAAAAACGGCGCTTTTAAATGTATTTTTAAAAAGATTACGAAAAAATGCCTTAAGATTGCTATAGGATTAACAATTATCCACAAGAAAGGCATCCACCTCATTAGCCATTTCCTTCATTTCAGAAATGATGGCCTCCACACTTAAAAGTAGCTCCTCATCGCTTAGATTTTGGATATTTTCTTTTAGCAAACTCTTTAGCTTATCTACTGTACTAGCTTCAACCATGGTCATAAAGGGCAAAACTTTATGAGCAAAATGAGATAGTTTTTTTCTATCAAGAGACTTAATAGCTTCTTCAGCCAAAGAAATGCCTTGCCTTAAATCAGTTAAAAAACACCTTAAAATCTCTCTTTCAGCATCCGTATCCCCACTAGCAAAAGCCGTAAGGGAAGAAAAACGATTGGGTAATTTTGTTTCTTCTTCAGTGACGCTTAATTTTATTAATTCAGAAGAAGTTACTTTAGAAAGAGTTTCGGCTAGCTCCTGCAGTGTAAACGGTTTAAAAAGACAAGCAGAAAAACCTGCACTAAGAAGTGAAGGCATTATATCTTTTTCGTGAGCCGTCATACCAATAACTTTTAAATCTTTTTGCTCAATTTTCATCACCAAATCCCTCCCGCCTAAAGCAGGCATTTCAATGTCGGTAATTAGCAGATTAAATTTTTTTGTAGCAAGAAGATTTAGCCCCTGCTTGACATCTTTACAAGTAGTTATTCTCCACTTTCCATCGGTTAACTTGATAATCATTTCTTGAAGAAGTTTAAGTTGTAGCTCATCATCATCTATTATGATTACTTATTCATCTTCTTTAGAAAGCAATTTATATGAGTCAAGATTCAAAGTTTGTTGTGCCTCGAAAAGAATTTCCTCGCTAGAAGTTACTTCAATTGGGATTATTACACTAAACTCTGTACCCTTTCCTTTTTGAGTTTTAAGGCGTATACTACCTGAAAGAAGATTAACTAATTCCTTAGTTATAGAAAGTCCTAAACCAACACCTTCAATACCTTGAGCACCCTCTAAACGTGTAAATGCATCAAAAATTTTACTTGCTTCCTCCTGGGTCATTCCTTGACCGGTATCAGCAACCGAGAAGTAAAGTTTACTATCTTTTACTTTAGCAGTAACCTTAACACTCCCTTTAGATGTATATTTGATCGCATTACTTAGAAGATTCTCTAATATCTGGCTTATACGCAAAGCATCACCTCGGAGCATCTTTTGGGGACATCCTTCTACATAAGCAGAAAGCTCTACTTCATTTGCAACTGCTTGCGGAAGCAACCTATCTACACATTCCTGAACTAATCGCCTAGCACTAAAACTTACCCTTACAACCTCCATTTTACCGCTTTCAAGACGATGATAATCAAGAAGTTCACCTACAAGGCGGAGTAGGCGGGAAGAAGAGTTCTTAATACTCTTAAGATATGATGAAGCTTTGGCATCTATCTCTTGCATTGCAATAAGTTCAGTAAAACCCGAAATTGAGGCTATTGGAGCTTTTATATCATGCGTTATTGTAAGCAAGAGACGCTCACGCTGATTCATTATTTTTTCTATCTCAGTTTTTGCCGTCTCAAGATTTTCTCGATATCGTTTTTCTCTAAGAGTATCTCTCCATATATAAAGAAAAAACACAATCGCCATAAGCAAGGAGATTAAAGCAAGTGACAAAATTTTAAGTGAAACGTTCTTACGCTGGCTAATATCACTATCAAGAGCCTCCTTAAAGGCCTTTTGTTCAAAGTATCGAATATCATCTAGTAAATCAGCTATTCTACTAGCCAAATTGATACTGATTATTTGTAGGTTCTTCTCTTGAGTAGTAAGCCTTTCAAGCCCTTTTTGTCGCAGTTTCTTTTCTTCAGCCCTTATATCGGTTAAAACAAGTGCTACCGAATCTGCAACGTCAATATTGTGAACTATTGTATCTACAGACAATTTACTACTATCTCTTCTTACGCTAATAGTATCGGTGTGTCCTTTTTTAAAGGCATCACCTAAGCGAGAAAAGAAACCTTTTTTAGTCTTTACGACTTCATAAACCGTTTCGGTATTTTCCGTTTTTTCTTCAGCTTGAGTATGAATAACAATAGGATCTTTACCCTCTGAGAGATTACTAAGTTTATCATCAAAATACTTCCCTGATTCATCTTTACCTAAAGCCTTAGATATTAGCATAGTATTTTCACGCTTTTTTGCCAAAAGAATCTTAAGTGTATCAATACGTAACTTTTCAAGAGAATCTTCTGTTGCTTGCTTTAACATATCAGCAAGCATAATTACATGAGCTAAAGAAGCATCAAATTCTTCCATTTCATTGACAAGTCCAAGTGTTATGGCTTGCTCCTTATTATTAACATCCATAATATCGCAAATAAGGCTATCTGCAATACTTCGATGCTCTAGAAGTCGCTGCTGACTCTCGCTTATATGCATTAGCGAGTTCATATTTGAATACACAAGCCATGAAGCAAGACCAATGCAAAGAACCAAAAAAACATAGCCTATGGCTACTTTAAGGGGGAAACCTCCTTTCATCAGATAAACTTAGAATTTTTAAATGTTTTCTTCCCTTTTTTAGGACAAGATACTTTCTAGCAAAGATAACAAAAAACATCTCTTTAGTGACAAAAAGATAACAAAACCTTAAGGTCAAGAATTTAAATCCAATATCTTCAAATTACTTAAAAAGTTATTTTCCAATACACACGAAAAAACCGCGCCAGTAGCATCACGCGACCGACACGGAAAACACCTAATACTTTTCTATAATTAAACTTTTTTGTTTTTTTGGGCTTGAAATAGCTTACTCAGCAGTAGCTACAGAATCGCAAGTTGTAGAATCTGCGGGAACCTCTATGTTATCTGTAGTTGTCTCGTCATCATCAATCATTACGTTTCTACTAGCAAAAACATTGCTTGTGCAAACCAAAGCCATAGCAGCGATTGCTGCAAAAAATAACTTCTTCATACTTGTATTAATTTATTATTCTTATTTTTTTATATCACATACTTAAAGTGCAACTCTTATGCCAAACTTCTCTAGCATTCGTTATAATGCTGATTATCAATAAAGAACACTAAATCTTAATGATTAAAGGAAGTGGGGAATGTGGGGAGCAGTTGGGGAAAAATTCCCCAGAAATTTGTGTAAAGAAAAAAGATTACTAACTAATCAAAGCCCGTATTTCTGCATTTTATTATAAAGTGTCTTGCGGTCAATACCAAGCAACTTTGCGGTCTGAGTCCTATTGCCTTGAGTTGATTTAAGTGCTGAAAGAATCCGTTGTTTTTCAGTATTTTCGTCGTGAAGAGAAAAGGCTTGTTTTTCCACGGATGGCATCATAGAAGATAAATCCTCTTTAGTGATATATTTACCTCTTGTCATTAAGGTCGCACGACGAATCACATTGTTAAGTTCTCTAAGATTACCTGGCCAAGAATAACTAGCTAACATCTCAGATGCTTTATCATCAAAGCCTAATACTTTACGAGAAAGATCCTTGTTGGCTTGTTTTAGGAAGAAATCTGCAAAGATAAAAAGATCATTCCCGCGGTCTTTTATTTCAGGAATATTTATGGTAAACTCATTAATCCTATGATATAAATCCTCTCTGAAATTACCATCTGTTACACTTTTAAGTAAGTTACCATTCGTAGCACAAACTAGTCTAATATCTACGCTTATCTCACGAGTTGAACCTAGCCGACGAATTTTATGTTCTTGAAGGGCTCGAAGAAGTTGCATTTGAACATCATAAGAAAGATTTCCGATTTCATCAAGGAATAATGTTCCACCATTTGCACTTTCGAAGGCTCCTTCCTTTGTTGTTGTTGCACCAGTAAAAGCACCTTTTTCATAACCAAAAAACTCCGAGACTGCAACATCACGAGGAATTGTACCACAATCAATAGCAACAAATGGTTTATTTTTTCTACTACTTAAAGAGTGTATCTGCCGAGCAACGTGCTCTTTACCCGTACCACTAGCACCAAGTATCAACACAGACATGGAGGTAGGCGCTACTAGAGAAATAAATTCGCGAATTTGTTTAGAGGCGTCACTATTGCCTTCAATGTATTGTGGTAAATGTTTTTGTGGACCTTCTTGGGAGGTATCGTTTAAAACTTTTTTTGAAGAAGAAAGATTAAGGGCATCACTTATTTTCTGTAATAGTACGTCTGGTTGCATAGGTTTAGCGATATAATCTGATGCTCCTGACTTCATGGCAAGAACAGCATTCTGCACCTCTGCGTAGTTTGTCATCACAATAAAGGGGCAAGAAATATTTTTTTTCTTCATCCAAGATAATAAGAAAATCCCGTCATTATCAGGTAGACGCATATCAGAAAGCACCAAATCGAAGGAACCATCAGCATTTAGCAGTTTTACTGCTTCACCTATAGAGGCAGCTTTTTCTACATCAAAGCCTTTTTTTCGTAACCATGTTTGTATCATGACTGCGAAAGTTAAATCATCTTCTACGATAAGTATGCGCATTCCTACAAGTTGTTGCTCTTAAATTTAAAAAGAACAATCCCAATGAATTTTAAAAAGAGGTGAACTCCTTACGTGGAAAGTCTAAGAGTAGATAGAGTATAAATTACTCCAATTGTAATGAGTTGATAGTTCACTATTCCATATAAGGAGTT
>JAJQAI010000109.1 GCA_021203915.1 Prevotella sp.
AAAGAAGATAGACTATACTATAAGCATTACTTTTGTTCGTTTTCGATGTCTTTGGAGAAGAACGAAAATATTCTACAATAAGACTAGCTTTATAAATATCATGCTCTACAATGGCATTTTTTAATTCAAAACCATTAAAATCTTTACTAATCCCTACCCTATCCTCTATTATCTCGGGAGTAATTTGCTTTTTTTCTTCTGGAAGTGATAAAAGAACCTTATCTATTTCACTTGTAATACGGCAAAGATCTGAACCAATGTGCTCAGCAACCATATGTGAGGACTTAAAATCAATCTTAGCGCCTTTAGACTTAACGTAATCCTCAACAAAACGAGGTAAATCCGGTTCCTTTATCTTTTCACTATTGAAAACAACACCTTGAGCCGAGGCTTTGGTTAGAATTTTCTTTCTACCATCAATTGCGGAGTTTTTATAACAAATAACTAAAATAGTCGTACTGACAGGTTTTTCTATGTATTTTTCTATTAAATCAAAAGATTTTAAGTTTTGGGCTTCTTTAACGACGACAACCTGACGTGGAGCCATCATAGGAAACCGACGCGCTGTATCCACAATTTGACTTGGCTGCGCATCTATACCAAAGAAAACTGAAAGATTAAAGTCACGCTCTTCCTGGGTAAGGGCATTCTCCATAATATAATCTGAGATTTGGTCTATATAATAAGCCTCCTCCCCCATTAGGATATATACGGGTAAAAACTTACCTACGCGTAAATCGCGCATTACGTCTTCAAAAGTTGTCCCAGTTTTCTTTGCCGCCATTAAAATTGCCTACTACTTAAGGTCTATATGAAAAAACTATAGCAGTTATTAGCCTTGTTTTCCAAAGAATAATAACTAATTTTGCGAGAGAATCTTTTTTCTTTCATATAGATGCAAAATTAATAAAATGTATCCGTTAAACCTACCCCAGTACGAAATAAAAATCTCTCAACGTAATGGCAAGAGCTATATTTTTGATTCTTTGCGTCTTAAATACGTAAGTTTAACTCCAGAGGAGTGGGTTAGGCAACATTTTATCAACTATCTTGCCACTTACTTAGGATATCCTAAAGGCCTGCTTGTTAACGAGGCTGAAATAAAAATAGGTGAAAAAAAACTTCGTTGCGATAGCGTACTTTATAATAAAGAATCTTTACCTCGTATGATAATTGAATATAAGGCACCCACTATAGAGATTACGCAAAAAGTGATTGACCAAGTAGCAGCATATAACTCACTTCTTAAAGCAGAGTATTTAGTGGTAAGCAATGGGATAAAACATTTCTGCTTTAAGGTTGACTATAAGAAAAGAAAACTCTTAGCGCTTAAGGAAATCCCAAAATATAGCGAACTGTAAAGAAGATATACTAAAAAAATCCCCAATAGTCCACAAAAAAGCTACCGGGGATTATTTTATGACTTACTTTTTTTCTGAGTTTTAAACTGGTATATCCTTATTAACATTCTTATAACCTACAAGCGCATAGGAGAATAGGTATATTAGTGCCAATAATGGAACTATGTAAGAAATCATATAACCGCCTACATCTGCGATATGATTTTGGATTAGTGGAAGTATTCCACCTCCTACAACCATCATCATAAATATACCAGAAGCTGCTGCTGTATACTTTCCGAGTCCTTCGGTAGCAAGATTAAATATACTTGCCCACATGACTGATGTGCAAAGTCCACAAAGTACTAGTAGTAATGCACTTAGTGGTACTCTAACCATCATAAAGGAATCACCCGTAAATGCTGGCATATGTGTTAATACTTGCTTAGAGGATAGCATTGCTATTAGCATTAGTATAATTGCTACAGAAGTTACAGTTAACATCATAGTACGGCTAGAAACCTTACTAGCAATAAAACCTGCTAAGAAACGTCCTATTAGCATTAAAAGCCAATATGTACCAGCCACAAAGCCTGCTATTGCAGGAGCATTAGAGGCATCAAGTCCCGCTCCTTTATCAGTAACATCAGAGAGATAGAAATTCAGTGTTCCTGGAACGCCAACTTCTACTCCTACATAAACAAAGATTCCGATGATACCTAGTACACAGTGACGGAAATGCCAAGGGCTAGATTCGAAAACAGTATCAGCGGTTGCCTTGCCCATTTCTGGGTCCTTTATTGGTATAAAGGAAAGTATCACAAATGCGCAAGCGAACACACCCATAGCGATGAAAAGTACAATGTTGATGTCAGAAATAGAGGTAGTCTTGGTCACTGTTCCAATTAAAGCTCCAACGAGCATTGGAGTAAGAGTACCAGCTAAAGAGTTGCAAGATCCACCTATTAGGTTTAACTGATTACCTTTGTTTCCGCCACCACCAAGAAGGTTAAGCATTGGGTTAACAACAGTATTTAGCATACATACACAAAAACCACATATGAATGCACCCAAAAGGTATACTACATATCCTGCTATTCCAGTTGGATAACCAGACAAAAATTGTACAAATACGCCCACTAGACCTACTGCAATGGCAATCATTGCAGTCTTCTTATAGCCGTAGCTAATAAGCATCTTACCGGCAGGAATTCCCATAAATAAATAGGCTAGGAAATTCATCATATTTCCCATCATGCCCCAGAAATTACTACCCATCAGTTCGGGTTGGCTCTTCCAAATAAGTCCAACCGGTGCGGCAAGGTTAGTAACGAATGATATCATCGCATAGATGAACATCATCGTTATTATGGCAACCATTCTACCGCTTTGTTTATTCGTTGTTTCCATAGTATTATTTTTGGAAGGGTTAAAAAAGGTGTTTATTCTTCGGTTTTAGTTTCAGTCTCAGCCTTAGTCTTTGTTGTACTCTTTTTTACAGTACGTTTACGCTTTGCCTTTTCATCTTGAGGCTTATCTTTCTTTACACCTGCTAATTCAGGGTCAATTATTATGCGTCCACAATACTCACAAACGATTATCTTTTTGTGAATCTTGATATCAAGTTGACGCTGTGGCGGAATCTTATTAAAGCAACCACCGCAGGCACCACGTTCTACGCAAACTATACCCAAACCATTACGAGCATTTTTACGTATACGCTTAAAGCTAGTAAGAAGGCGTGTTTCAATCTTGAGCTCTAGATCCTTAGCCTTATCCCTAAGTTTTTCTTCTTCGGCTCTAGTCTCATCCATTATTTCGTCTAATTCAGCTTTTTTCTCCTCAAGAATCAACTTACGTTCATTAATGAGTTCCTCGTTAGCTTTAAGATCTTCCTTCTTCTCTTCAACCTTTATGGCTGCTTCCTTAATCTTCTTATTGCAGAGCTCAATTTCAAGGGTTTGGAACTCTATTTCTTTACTAAGAGTGTCATACTCTCTATTGTTCTTCACATCGTTGAGTTGTTGGTTATAACGTTCAACACTCATTTGAGCTTCAGAAATCTCAGTTTTCTTTTGAACGATTGCATCCTCAAATTCCTTAATTTCATTGTTAATCTTTTCAATGCGAATCGTCAAGCCCTCAATCTCATCCTCTAGGTCTTGGACCTCTAAAGGTAGTTCACCACGTAGAGCTTTTTTTTCATCGATAGCCGATAAAGTTGTTTGCAACTGATACAGTGCTTTTAACTTCTCCTCTACCGACAAATCTTTTGCATCTCTCTTTGCCATTTTTTTACAAATAGATTATAGGATTAGTATTCACTTTAGTAATGTAAGTTTTTACTTTAGGATACTTCTCCAAAATTATTGATTTAAATATTTCAGTTGTAAATTGCTCGCTTTGGTAATGTCCGATAACAGCTATTTGTATAACCTGTTCCTGTCCAAAGTACTCATTATAACGCATCTCTCCTGTAATAAAAGCATCGGCACCAGCCTTAATCGCCTCCTCAAGTAAGAATGCTCCAGCACCTCCACAGATTGCAACCTTTTTTATCTTGCGTTTAAGTAGCTCATTTGACTGTAGACAATCAACTCTAAAAGTCTTTTTTAGTAAACAGATAAAGTCTCTAGCCTTAATTGCTTTAGAAAAGTTTCCAATGACCCCTCCACCACAATCAATTCCTCCCATAACCTTAGGAGCAAAGAAATGGCAGTCTACAAGTCCCATTTTCTCAGCAATCTTGAAATTCACACCCTTAAAAGCATTGTCAAAATTGGTGTGCATGGATACTATGGTCACTTTATTTTCAATGGCCAACATAACTGTACGCTGGACAGTATCTTTATCGGATATACGCTTTAAAGCATGAAAAATTAGTGGGTGATGACTCACAATGAGATTACATCCTAATTCTACTGCCTCCTTGACAACTTTTTCTGTAACGTCAAGGCACAATAAAACCCCTGACACTTCCGTCTCTGTTAATCCAACTTGCAGACCGGCATTATCAAATCCTTCCTGCAAGGGCAGAGGCGCGAAACATTCAAGGGCATCAACCACTTCTTTTATTTTCACGCTTTATTTAGTCTATTTTTGTTATATTTCTTGATATTTGTTAAATATCTCTTTGTTTGCAAAGATTAGCTTTGCAATTTTTGCCAGTTACAAATATACACATTTTCTTATAGCAAAGCAATATAAACTAACATTTTTTACAAATTTGTGCAACCAAATATTGTTAGTGAAGAGTAAACTAAAACTTGCAACTTTACAAAATAAACATATTTA
>JAJQAI010000172.1 GCA_021203915.1 Prevotella sp.
GCCTAATATTAAGGGGAAAACGCTGCAAATTTAAGAAAAAATCCTATATTTCGACAAATTTGTGAGTTAAAAATAGTTAATTTAAAAAATACTGAGATAACAATTAAGAGTCAACTATATAAGTGTAACATTAGAAAAATATTTTTTTAAGAACTCCCTATAGGTCACTTAAAATACTTATCAATTATACCTTGAGCTTGCTCATCTCCTAACTCCTTGGCCTTTTCTACATTTTTTAGTGCTTCAGTTTTTTGGTCTTTTTGGAGTTGAGCAAGTCCAAGCAGTAAGTATCCCGTTGCATACTCAGGATCCACTTCAATACACTTAGTAGCTGTATTTAAGGCTTCGTCAAACATATTGACTTTAAGTTCTAAAGAGGCTTTTTCGGCATAATACATTGGCTCATCCTGAGAAAGATATATTGCATGAGTAATATCAACTAGTGCCTGCTGATATAATCTTGCTTTTACCTCTGCTTGCTCGCGTAAATAGTAAAACTCTGAATTAACTTGACCATCAACTAAGATTTCGTAACGCGTATAGTCAAAAACAGCTTGACGGAAACTATCAACTGAATTATATATCTCTGCACGTGAGAAAAAATAAGGTGCAGCTTGACGTATTGCCATAGTATCAGTATTTGCAATAGCACTATCTAAAAGAGCTATAACCTCCATAGCTGGAGCATCAAGCATTTGCTTACACAGGGATGCTTCGTAATAAATTTCACCACTATTTGGTGTTGATTTAGCTAGTGGTATATATTCCTCGTATGCATTCTGGTAATCTCCCATAGCAAACTTTATCCTAGCCTTTTGAAGTTCATAAATATTTTGTGGATTTATTTCGTAGGCTTTTTCTGCCTCCGAAAGTGCCTTGTCAAGTGTCCAGTCCTTATAAGGGGTGTCTGGGTCAAAAACCTCTTTGTTATAGATTACTTGGCTATATGCGTAATGTGCCTCATCCTTTTTATCTGCCTTTTGAATTGCTGTTTCCATATCTTTAGCAGCAGAAGAGAAATCTCCTAAAGCAACATTAGCTTGTGCACGTGAAGAATATCCATCTACCATAGTTGGATAACTTGCAATAAAATCATTAACTACCGTAGACTTAATCTTTGGATCAACATTTGAATCTAACATCATTAGCATAAGCAAGGCTTGATCCTTATCCTTTGGTAAAGCTGGCGCTATTCCGATTTGACTTATACTATGGTCATTAAAGGATAAACCTGACGTTTGAAGAGAAGATATAAAATTTGCATCCGTTAGGTGTACATCACCTTTAGAGGATGATGATGCTAAACCAACGAGTTGTCCATCATCATTAACAAAGGGTGAGCCATCTATATCTTCTAAAGAGGTCATAGAAATAATATAATATGAATATTTATCCATAAACGTCTCCACACTTTTAATAGTAGAAGCGGTAAGATCAGTCAGCTTTTTTTCATAAGGAATCATCCAAACATTTGAACCTATAGAAAGATTTGATGGTGCTATTAGGCAAGGGGTTACTTTCTGATTTACAGTAAAAAACGCAACATCATAAAGTTCATTAGCACCAATGATTCTAGAGACCTCATAAGTCTTTCCTTTAGTATCAGTTACCTCTGCCCTAGCGCAGCCCAAAAAAGGCTTAAGATTTGAGACAGCTTGACCATCAGAAGTTATAAATGCTCCATGACCGGTAGAAAGTACTTGATTATCGCTATCAAAAGTAGTTAGTAAGAAAACTGATTTAAATGCACTTTTTACCCCTGTTGTTTGGCCCCAAGAAAAGACCACTAACAAAGAAAAAAGAATAAGTATTCCTTGTCTTTTCATTTATCAATATTGTTTTTTAAAAGTTCTTTTGCATTATCAAGGGCAGCAGATGTTACCTTTTCACCACTTAGCATTTGGGCTATTTCGTGGATTCGCTCTTCTTTAGAAAGAATCTTCATTGAGGTTTGAGTGCCTTTTGAGGTTTCTTCCTTTTCCACTTTATACTGTAGTAAAGCCCCAGCAGCAATTTGTGGTAAGTGCGTTATGCTTATTACCTGACGACGTCCCACTGACATTTGTTTCATTATATCAGCCATTTTTTGAGCAATCTTTCCGCTAACACCGGTATCAATCTCATCAAATATAATAGTTGGTAAACTAGAAGAATCACTTATCATAGCCTTAAGTGATAGCATAAGGCGAGAGATTTCGCCACCAGATGCTACTTGAGATAAAGCCTGTAAAGTAGAACTCTTATTTGCACTAAAAAGGAAGGTTATCCTATCCTGTCCTGTTAAAGAGAGTTCACCCTTTTCTATTTGGACTAAAAATCTAACATTAGGTATGCCAAGTTCTATTAGTTTATCTTTAATCTCTAGTTCGATTTTTTTTGCGGCTTTTTCTCTTAAAGAAGAAAGCTGCTCAGCGAGCTTTCTTGACCTCTCAAGGCACTCTTTTTCGCGCTTTTTAAGGAGCTCAAGTTCTGTATCTTGGTTTTCTATTTTTGAGAGTTGCTCTCTTAGGCTTGAGCGCATTTCTAAAAGTTCTTTATCGCTAGAAAGACCATGCTTTTTTTGAAGGCTGTATAGTTTATCTAGCTCAGAAGAAATTGTTTCAAGTCTTTTGGGGTCAAAATCAACATCATCTTTGAGAAAAGATATCTCTCTTGAGATGTCTTTAAGTTCAATATAACAACCATCTATTCTCTCAGCTATATCTTTGACATCGGGATAAATCTCTTTTATACCATCTAAGGTCTTTGTAACCTCACGAAGCTTATCTAAAAGATTATCTGAAGCCTCACTAGCATTTAAAATCTCATCAGAGCTATAAAGGGCTGTTTTAATATCTTCAACATGAGAAAGTTTATCACGTTCTGCCTCAAGTTCAGCTTGTATTCCTTCACTTAAGTTTACATTTTCTAGCTCCTCTAATTGAAAACGAAGATAATCCTCATTTTTAAGAGCAAGAGAAATTTTTTCTTCTAAATCCTTGGTTTGCTTTTTGCTTGAAAGATATTGCTGAAAACTTTCTTTATAACCAAAAAGTAAATCTTCATCCTTAGCTATTATATCAACTACGCTAAGTTGAAAGTTTTCTTGAGAAAGAGCTAGGTTTTGATGCTGAGAGTGAATATCGATAAGACGGGTAGCTATAGTCTTCATTTGACTTAACTGAACAGGGCTATCATTAATAAAGGCTCGAGATTTCCCCGAGGAAGAAATTTCCCTTCTTAAAATTAAATCACTCTCATCGTATTCTATATCGTTTTCACTAAAAAAAGCCTTTAACTCAATGCCTTTAATGTCAAAATGAGCTTCAACTACACAAGATGACTCACCCTCTCGAATACTTTTGGCATCAGCTCTTTGTCCCATCAGAAGATTTATAGCACCTAAGATGATGCTTTTGCCTGCTCCTGTCTCACCCGTAATGGCAGAGAACCCTTGAGAAAACTTAACATCTAGTAAATCTATTAGAGTAAAATTCTTGATGTATAGCTCTTTTAGCATCTTTCCTATTGTTTAATTGCTGACCAATAGTTACTTTGTGAGGCATTTATCGAGCACAAAATATCATAAACAGTTTCTTTTTCTTTTTGAGTGCCCTTACCCTTATAGATATTACATAATTCATCTCGTTTATAGTCCGTCCATATTTGTGGTAACAAACTTAAAGGTCTATCTTGATGAGCCTTTTTTAGGTCTGTTTCAATTGCTGAAGAAATCTCGGTACGACCACGCTCAGCATTGGAGGCCATCTCATCAAGACCTAAGCGATAATAATCATACTGTAGTTGCCTAAAAGGTTTCATTGCTCCCTCCATATAATCATTAATAATGGCAAAGCGATTTCTATCATTATCAAAAGCCTTCCAACCGGAATAATCAAGATTTTGAGCATTATTGACTAAATTTACACAACGCTGGAGAATGTCCTCTCCACCCATAGGAGAAAAACTATCTAAGTCAAGACCAATAATAAGATAAGCATAATAAGCCATAAGGGCTGTAAGTTGGTTATTTATTTGGTCTTCATTAAAGTTGAGTTGGTCAAATTGAGAATAGTTAAAATCAAAATTATCGTCCTTATTGTTATACAAAGTGGATGAGTAAGAAGAATTATAAACAGGACGATTTGCTTGGATTAAAGCCGAGCAGGTAAATATATTTGAAGAGCCATCATACTTAGTTACTGTAATATTAAAATTACATACAATCCTCTCATTCTTTTGAAACTGCAAGGAAGTCCACTGCTTATCGTTGATAAACTGCTCTAGATTTTGCTGCAAGTCGTCAAAAACGCTAGCATCGGTTCCTTGAATTTGGCTATGATTAATAGTAACCTTAGCCGAAAGCTCTTGAGCACATAAATTAGTGACAAAAGTAAAAAAACAAATAAATATAAATATTGCTCGCCTAATCATTTATCCTGGCTTTATCACACTAGAAAATAAGAAAATACTCCTTTTCAATAATAATTTTCACAAAGGTGATAATTATTTACATATCGTCAAAATAAAATCAGATAAATTAACTCTCTTTAAAGGCAAAAATTAGTAGATAGCAAATTTGGAAATCGTTGTAAAAAAGTGTAACTTTGGCCTTTAGTTTAACCATATAACAT
>JAJQAI010000127.1 GCA_021203915.1 Prevotella sp.
TCATCGGCTCATCGTGTTGCAGACCTCTTATATAAAAATGCAACAATTTATCTTGATAGAAAATATGATATTTATATAAATAAATTTGCCTCCTTAAAATCGGGGAAAAACGGGGAAAGCTGAGATGCCAATCCCGTGCTAAGGTTAATGTAACAGTTTAACACAGTGTAACGCGTAGTAGATGAACCCAGAATAAAACTGGAATATAATTCTACCAAGAGGTCCCGACACAATCATGTGAAAATGTACGCTGGACTTATACAAATCAAAGTATAAGAAATAAGGATAAAAAGCCTTATGATAACAAACGACAGGTGGAGAAAAAGGACCATATGTAGCAGGTCTTAGAAAGATGTATTATAACCCACAACTATTTGGTATTCTTCCTTATAAACATAAATACACAGCTACTGGTGAAGAGGCACTAACGTCTTTCTTTGTTCCAGCATTTAAAATAATAAAAGACAAATCTATTCTTGATAAACGAGGATGGTGTACAGAAGAGAAGGGAAGAGAGTATTATGATAAGACAAGGGCTATCAAAGAGTCAGACCCTGAAGAATACTTAAACTACACATCACAATATTGTTACAATGCTGAGGAAGGTTTCTCTTTACAAGGTGATAATAAGTTTAACAAGATACTTATCACTAATCAGTTAACAAATATCCGTGCTTTAAAGGTAGGTCCTAGACCTGAAAGAGGGTTCCTTGAATATACTTATAAGGGTGGTGTTCATTCTCCAGAGAACATCAATGGTTTTAAATGGATAGAGAACAAAAATTCTAATCTTCAGATATTAGAGCACCCTATATGGTTATTAAAGGAGCGTCGTGATGAAGATGGTAAAGTTATTTGGACACCACCATCAGAGAAGATACATAATCTTTATGTTATAGGTATTGACGGTATTGACATTAGTCAACGTCAGACTTCATCAACGACAAAGAACGCCTCTGATTTCTGTTGTGTTGTATATAAGAGATCATATGGTATTGGAGAGCCATAGTTCGTTGCTTTATATAAAGAAAGACCGAAAGACGACATTAGAGAGTGTTTTAAGGTAGCGTTGAAGTTAGCCTAGTATTATAATGCAAAGATAAATATAGAGGCTACGAGGTAGAGTATGATACCTTATGCAAGGGATTTGAAGTTACTTCATTTGTTCATGCGAAGACCACGAGCCACATTATCTGAAACAACGGTGAATACAAACAAACAGTATGGTACACCAGCAACAAGAGCTATCATAGACCATCAGACAGACTTAATAGCAGACTTTGTTAATGACTACTGTCATACGGTATGGTTTGAGGATATGCTTGATGAGCTACACAGATATTCAGATGCTGACAAGCGGTTATTTGATATTATAGTAGCGATGGGTATGGCACTGTTAGCTGATGAGGAGTTATAGGGAGTAGTACCTATTAACTTACATATTGAAAACAATAAATGGCAGAGGATAGGATATTACACTGATGAGTATGGTAATAAGCGATATGGTGTGATACCTAATGTAGATAATAATATATAGTTTAACAACAATTTTGGACAGTCTTATGACGACCTAGGAGTTAGAACAAGCAATCCTTTAGCTGTTCAAGGATATATATAATAAACAGTATATTGGTAAGATAATAATAACAAAGATGGACCCTATTGGTTATCATGTTAGCTTAGGTATGTCGGTTCCTGATAAACCGATAGTCATATGTGCAGAGTTAGAAGATGATAAATTTCTTGAGTTCTTTAAGCAAGAATTGAAGCAGAGGAGTTTTCATTTTCATGATTATGGAGAGTTAAACCTCCGTGACCCATATCTCTGTGAACGTCCTGATACCTCATGTACTAAATGTAATGAAGAAACAGGAGCTTATTGATAAAACGGATAAAGCGATAGTGGAGCTAGTCTATCCAAAATACGAGTTGTAGAAAGCTTATAACTACTATAATGGTATTAGGAACAAAGACGAGTTCAAATATCTTGAGGATAAATATGGGACCAATACTCCAACGACAATTGAGTTCACACCAATGATAAAGAAGCATATTGATGCTTTAATTGGTGAGTATTTATCTGCCCCGATTATACCAAAGGTAGTATGTAAAGATGAGAAGACGTTAACGAATATAGATAGGGAGCGGCAGTTAAAGATAACGAATAGTATTGTTAAGTTCTTACAATAGCATCTTAAGAGTGCGTTGTTAGACTTTAAGCAAGGTAAGGAAGCGGTTGATCCTTTAATAAAGAAAGAGTTAGATGATATTATTGAGGATATCAATACTAACTTTATCTCAGAGTATGAGATAGCGGCGTAGAATGTTATAGAATATATTATGCAGTCCAGAGAGGCTGATATGACACAGAATCTTCGTGATTTGCTCTTTGACTTATTAGTTACTGGTTATACTTTTTATCAGGTATCACCATCAGAAGAGGGTAATAATGTAAAGATAAAGGTATTAAATCCTTTAAATACTTTTATTGATGAGAACTATGACTCTCCTTATGTTAAGAACTCTTATCGTTCTGTTGTACGTACATGGATGACAAAAGATTAGATCCTTAATAAGTATGGTAAGGATATGACTGCTGATGATATATAGACTGTTGAAGAGCATTGGACGTCTGTCTATGATACTGCTGCTTATTATGCTTTAATGCGTCGTTGTGGTGGTAATCCTGGTGGTAAAGGTTTGTTAGCTGGTGTAGAGACTGTCCCTGGATACCCCGAATAGTAGGGAATAGGAATAACATAGGAGTTAATACCTGTCTTTGATGTAGAGATATTAGAAGTGGATGATGATTATGTCATGCAGCGTTACACTTCTACGAGAATTGGTGATTAGATATATATTGTTCATGGTAAGGATGAGAATGTTATTCGTTCATAGTCTAATCCAAATCAATGTTCTTTATCTGTTAATGGTGTTTACTTGTTAAATAGAGGAAGAAAACCATTCTCATTAGTATTAGCATGTGCCCATATGCAAGATGAGTATGACCTATTAGCATTTTATAGAAAAAACTTATTAGCTAATAGTGGTACTATAGGTGATTGGATTGACTATACTTTAATACCAGCGTAGTTAGGTGTTAATCTTCCAGAGAGATTAAAGGAGTGGTTAGCATTAAAGAAGTAGGGTACTGCTGTCCTTGACACATCTTAGGAAGGTAGGATGGCAGGTAATGGTGCTTAGCTAAACACTATCTTTAATGGTTATGATGATACTGTAAAGCCATAGGCAATACAAGCAATATAGATAGCTATGGAAGCTATTGAGGCTACTGTATCATCTATTACAGGAGTATTTAGAGAGAGGTTAAATGGTATATAGCAATATGATGCTGTTCATAATATAGAAGCTGGAGCAAGGAACTCTTTTATAATAACAAAGCAGTATAATCATCAAATGGACTTAGTTGTCAATGAGATGTTATTAGACTGTTTGAATATGGCTAAGAGAGTATTTAAGAAAGGTCTTTAGGGTACATTAATATTAGGAGATAAGTACTAGAAGATTTTCACTGCATTACCAGAGCATTTCACTGTTACAGACCATGACATACGCATTACTACTAGTACTGACGCTTTAAAGGATTTAGAGGAGTTAAAAGCTATCATCCCAGAGTTTATCAAGGCAGGTAGTCTTCCTGTTGATTTAACGATAGAAGCTATCACTAGTAAGAGTATTCCTGATTTAAAGCAAAAGATTAGAAAGGCTATGGATTAGCAGAAGAAAGAGAATAATCAGTTAGCATAGATGTCATAGCAAGTTAAACAGATGGATGATTAGCTTAAGAAGGCCACTAAGGACTTACAGCAAGCTCAGAGTACTATTGAGCAGTTGAATAAACAGAAGACACAGCTTGAGAAGGAAGAGATTGATATGAAGTATAAGATTGAGTGGTACAAGGCTAATACTGATAGAGAGTATAAAGAAGATATGGTTAAGGAGGCTAAACGTAGGACTGAAGTTGAGTTAGCACAGCTTACTGATGGCAATCCATATAATGATACTATAAGGAAACTAGGTAATGGAACTTAATATTAATATAGCTACGAACAAGAATGGTGAGATTACCGTTACTGACTCATAAGAATATGTTGACGAGAGTTCTACAGTGATAACAAAAGGAGAGTTTAAGTTCTCTGATACAATAGCTATTGATGTTATAAAACTCAATGGTACAAAAGAGATATCTATTCTTAATACTGTTTAGACACCTCATGAAGATTCAAGATAGTCTACTATCTCTTTAAGTAAAGATGGTTGGATATCTGTAGTTCATATTGTTCTTCCTACTAAGGAATGGGTTGAAGAACAGTTAAATAGTGAAAATTCCGCCCTTGGCATATATTCTTATGTTTACTTTGCTGATGGTGAGAAATTATATAAATATTATAATGGTTCAGTATCTATTGTTGATATTGAAGAGATTTTAGAGATAAATACCGAGAGCACAACAATATCTATAGCAGAGGATGATTTAGTTGCTATATGTTAGTTAATCCAATGTTATATTGATACATGTAAAGATATTTTCAATAGTGATGCTTTCTCTTATTGTTGGA
>JAJQAI010000266.1 GCA_021203915.1 Prevotella sp.
ATTTTAAATAGATATGTCTGATTTAAAAACTGATCTTTATTCTTTAAATAAAAGTGTAGTAGCTACAGAGAAACCGCTTAAAGATTATGAAATCAAAGATGCAATTAATAGATATGCAGAACCCTTTTTTACCAATAGCAAGGATAGCTACTATATGTTACTGTGTAGAGAGAGATACGATTTTACTCTTTTTAATTTTGTAAGAAAGAAATCTTTTGTAATTGGTACAAGTTTACAAGATTTGCGCGAATGCTTAACAAATAGAGGGCAAGTACTCTCAATAGAAAATACAGAGAATAAAGATGCTCTTGAAATTTGGTTACTAATTGATGAAGAACCTTATTGTTATTATTTATTCCCCTATGATTTGGGAGTAGTTGAGGTGGTATAAAATGAAACAAATTGTTGGAGTTTTAAGACCTTTCAGTAAACAGCAAACTTTTTATGTTTTAGAAGATAGTAATGCTTTAGAGGTAGTAAAACCCACTCTTGAAGAGATACCTGATGTGATTTCCGCATTAGCGGAAAAGTATGATGTTACTCAAATTATTATGAGCGGGCCTAAACAGTTTAGTAAAGGCATCCAAAAGAGGATAGAAGAGAAAGAAGTCAAAAGAGAATTTGATTTTACTCTTTCTTCTCATTAAATTTTTGACTTTTAAATAATTTTATGTTATAATATATATAAATAAAGAGAGGAGAAGTAAGTATGAAAGCATTTAAAGGATTTGACTATCAATTGAGATGTAGAGGAAAATTTCAATACGAAGTAGGAAAAACTTATAGAATCCCAGACAATAAAGAGATTGAGATTTGTAGAAATGGCTTTCATGCTTGTACAGACCCTCTCGATGTCTTGTATTACTATGTTCCAACTTATTGTTATAACGAGGATAACAGATTCGCGGAAGTAGACCTCAGAGGAGACATACACAGAAAAGATTATGCAGAAGCTTTAGATTCTAAACTCTGTGCAAGAGAAATTACTATTACCCGCGAATTGTCTCTTGAAGATCTCATTGATGAAGCTCTTATTCAAAGCGCGAACGTAACTCAAGAAGATGTTTTGTATAACAGTTGCGAGGAATTGGTTGTAGGGCCTTCAACAGCTGGTAAAATTAAAAGTAAAGTGTATGATTCAAACCACTCTCAAGCAATTAGCCTTAGAGAAAATTCTTTTATGATTTGCGAAGAAGAATATTCGACAGCAATATGCACATCAGGGTCTTCTTTTGCAATTACAAGAGGAGAAGGCAGTACCGCTTTGAATGTTGGTCATGAATCATTAGAAGGATGGGCAATAACTTTCGGAGAAGGCAGCACCGCAGGAAGTTTAGGAGATAGTCGCTATAACCATTCAGTTTCTTATGGCTGTCACAGTTTTGCTGTCTCGGATGGATATACTGCACAGTCAATAACTCACGGGGAAGATAGTACCTCAATTACTGCTGCATACGCGGGAATTGCAACTACTGAAGCAGAAAAAAGTGTAGCTATCAATGTTGGCGAAGATGGAGAATGCGCAGCCTTCGGAAAAAACTCTATTGCCGCAAATTTTGATTTGGGCAGTCCCGCGTATGCAGCAGAAGTAGGAAGTTGGATTGTTATAACTAATTACTCATCTGAAAAAGGGGTGATGGTTAAAGCAATTCAAATTGACGGTAAAAAATACAAGACTTGTACTTGGTACACGCTAGATGTTAATGGTAATATTCAAGAACTCGGAGAGATGAAAAGAAAGGAGTACAGATGAAAGCTTATAAAGGTTTCGATGACAATTTTTGTTGTAGAGGTTTTCAGTATGAAGTTGGTAAGACTTATAGAATACCGGATGATGAAATAATTGGAATTTGTAAAAATGGCTTTCATGCCTGTACTAGCCCTATAGATGTTCTTAATTATTATTCTCCTTATAGAGATACTCTCTCAAGATTCGCTGAAGTAGAGATAGAAGGAGATATCTGCTTCTCGCAGGGTAAGGATAGTAAAATTTGCGGAAGAGAGATAACTATTCTTCGTGAATTAACTCTTAAAGAACTCATTGATATTCAAATTCATCCTGAAAAAGGAACCAATAGAACAGTAGAAAAAGATAGAATTATTTACAATAAGGAACAACAGTTTGTAGCTATCACCAATGAAGAAATATTTAAAGATTATAAGATTTATGTTGCTTCTTCAGCAGATACCTCTTTTATTTCCAGAGATTTTTCTGCTCTTATAAATCAAGAGTCCTATTCATCCGCGGTAAGTACAGGAGTGTTTAATAACGTAATAACAATGGAAGATTACAGTTACGCGGTTGCCGCGAACAGAAAAATGAGTATGGATAATGCTGTAGCATTTAATGACTACTCTATTGCTGTTGCTCTTGGTTCTGGAGGAGTTAAAACCGCGATAACCTATGGAGAAAGTAGTCCCGCGATTACTGATTCTAACGCGGCAATAGCTATAGGGGATTGTTCTGAAGCTATTGGTTTAGGACGAAGTAGCAAAGCTATCGCATATGGAGATTGTGGTATCGCAATTACTACCGGCCTTTATGGAAGTGCTGAAGTAAAAGGAGAACAGTCCATAGCCGCAAATCTTTGTGAGGGAGGTGTAGCTTGTGCGAAAACCACAGGTAGTTGGCTTATTTTAACGAATGAAGATGTAGAAGGAAATCTTATAGTTAAAACAATTAAAATTGACAATAAAGAATACTTTTCAAATGTATTCTATAAGCTTGATGAAACTGGTTGTGTAATTAGAGCATAAAAATTTTCTTGATTTCTTCTAAAATTTTTGTTATAATATATATACAAAGTGAGAGGAGGATTAAGATGAAAGCTTATAAAGGTTTTAACAAAGATTTTCAATGTAGGGGATTTCAGTATAAGGTAGGAGAAACTTATGAAATACCAAAAGATGAAGAAATTAAGTTATGTCAAAATGGTTTTCATGCTTGCTTGCAACCCCTTGACGTAATACAGTTTTACTCTCCAACAGAAGGCTCTCGTTATGCTATAGTTGAAATAGAAGAAGAAAAAATTAGTTCTTTCTCAAGCAAGGTTGTTGGTAGAAAGATTACCATTATTAAAGAGATAAATTTTCAAGAGCTTATTGAAGAGGACACAGAAAATACAAATGCGGTTGTAGAAAAAACTCCTTGCACTACCGCGATTAGCGGTAAAGATACAAAAAATGTAGTCAGCACAGGCGAATATTCTTACGCTATTAACTCTAGCGATAAAGATCATGGAGCCGCAGTAACTACATCACCATTTTCTTATGCAATAGTAACAGGAAATACTTTCTGTAAAGAAGCTATTACTATCAGAGATAACAGTGAAGCATATGCAATTTGTGATTGTGGAGACGGAGTAAGTATTACTGAAGGAGAAGATAGTTTTAGTTTTGCGACAGGTTCAGATGCTCTCGCAATCGCAAAAGGACATCATAGTATGAGTCTTACAATAGACGGATATACTTCTGTAGAGGGTAACAATAGTGTTGCTATTGCTATTAGTAAAGATTGGATTAGTCGTGCTTCTGGAAAACTCGGAGATTGGCTAATTTTTATTACCATTGATGATTCAAATACAAAAGTAATTAGTAAGACAGTACAGGTAGACGGAAAAAATATTCTTCCTGATATACCATACACCTTGACTTTATCAGGAGAATTGTTACCGGACAAAGAGTAGGAGGTTTAAAATGAAATATTTAATTAACACTACAGAGACTTATAGGGTAGATACAGAAAGCGAAGTTGACGAGTTTATTAAAGAAAGTAAAGAAGCTCGTCTTGGTAGTCTTACTAAGTATTCTTCAACTTATAAGGAACAGAAAGTTAAAGGAGAAGTAGTTGATGCTTGGTATAGAGTTACTCTTTACAAAAGTTTTAATCTTGAGAAAGAACCTGAAAGAGAAGTTGAAGTTGCATACGAATAAGGAGAATACATCATGGAGAGTGTACTTAAAATTAAGAAATTGAAAGAAGATACGCGGATTCCCACTAAAGCGCACCCCACTGACGCGGGATTTGATCTCTACGCTGATATCCAACAGCCAATTAGCATTGGAGCTTTCAAAAATGAGAAGATAGGAACAGGAGTTGCTATTGAACTAGAAGAAGGAACTTTCGGAATGATTGTTGCAAGGAGCGGACTTGCTACTAAATATGGTATTCGCCCAAGTAATTGTGTAGGTATTATTGATTCAGATTACCGCGGTGAGGTTATTGTTCCCCTTACTAATGACTCAGCTTTTCCATATACTGTTAATCCCGGAGACCGCATCGCGCAATTAATTGTTATGCCTTATGTTAAAGTGAACCTCCAAGAGGAAGAAGAACTGGAAGGAACAATTAGGGGTGCGGGAGGTTTTGGAAGCACAGGAAGTTAAAAATTTGACAACTTAAAAATTTTGTGCTAATGTTAGAGTGTACCAAAAAGAAAGGACATTTATGGTAACATTAGCACTTGATTTAGCCACAAAAATTACAGGCTATGCAATTTTTGAAGATTCAAATTTAATTACGTCAGGAATCATCTCATCAAATAGTAAAGATTTAATAAAAAGAATATAC
>JAJQAI010000106.1 GCA_021203915.1 Prevotella sp.
CTTTTACAAGAATTTAAAAAAACATCCAAATACAAAAATGAAGAAAAAACAGATTCTGGTTATAGCTCTAGTGATATTGTTTACTTTACCATGTAGTGCTGTACTTAAAGAAAAGAACTTAGGTAGTACACTGTCAACTCTAAGAATCGAACTCACCACCTACCATAAGGAGCAAGAAAAGGAAACGGCTAGTTTCAAACAACAAAGCGCTTTAGTGCGTAATAACATTGTTTCGGTGCTCTCGAAGAGTAATCAGAATGCGCTTATGCTCTATTCTCAAAAGCCAGAATATGTCTTTGACTTAGCTTATGCTTGTCGACAAGCAACCGAGCAGTATCGTGAGTTCCAAAAAACTTCCCTTCCATTTAAATCGGTAATCAAAAAAATGGCGGGAGAGATGGCTAGATACGATAGTTTGATAACCACTCTTAAAACGATGCATTTAACCACCTTAACAAAACAAGAGCAAAATGATAGAAATGTATGCCTTGCTTTTGCTATTAATATAAGAAGATCACTAAAAGAACGAGAAGCCACACTTACTGAATATGCTAACTATTATGATTTGACAGAGCAACGTCTTGAGACTCTTAATGAGTATGCCAATATGTGCTATGCAGAGATTCAAAATGATATATTTAAAAACGTTGGAGATAATTATTTCGTTATTCTCTCTAGGTTTGGCTCATATCTAAAGCAGACAGAAGAAACGGTAGAGGATAAGTATAAATCCTCAACAAAAGTCAATTCACAATGGGATCCTAAAATGATGTTTGGTCTATTTGGCTTTATATTATTTTATGCTATTATTGCTATCTTGCTCAATTTCGTAGCCCTTAGATACCTAGTCCCCAAAAGACTACGTACCGATGAGTTTTTAAAAAAGCGACCTTGTATTATCTTTGCTTCTACTGCAATAACCTTCGCCATAATAATTGGAATAATAAAGGCAGTTGTAGATCAGAATTTCATCATAATGGCTTGTGGTCTTTTGGTGGAATACACATGGCTTTTAGCAGTGATTTTACTATCCTTACTTTTACGTGTGGATGGTAAGAGTATAAAGAGCGCTTTCCATATTTATGCTCCTTTGCTGATTGTTGGTTTTATTGTAATAACCTTTAGAATAATTCTTGTTCCAAACGATCTAGCCAACCTAATATTCCCGCCTATTCTTCTTATATGCACCATATGGCAGTGGAACGTTATACGCCGACATAATGATAATATTCCACGTAGTGATGTTGGCTTTACATACATATCCTTAGCGATATTTATTGCAAGCGTTGTTATTTCATGGCTAGGCTATACTTTAATGAGTGTTCAAATGCTTATTTGGTGGCTAATGCAGCTAGCTTGTATACTTTCAATAAGTTGTATTACCGAGTGGTTACACACTTATGCAAATAAGCATCAGATAGAAACCCAACCAGTTACTAAGTCATGGTTCTATTATTTCATTTATCAAGTAGTAACTCCTGTACTTGGACTTGGATCTATCCTTTTATCTGTATATTGGGCAGCAGAGGTGTTTAATCTTAGTGATTTTACTAAATCAATCTTCTCTGAAAAGTTTATCAACGAAGAGAATTTCTGTGTTAGCCTATACTCAATAGTGATGGTGATTGCTCTATGGTTTTTATTTGCATATATCGCAAAGATGGCAATAGCCTTTATGAAGCATCACTTTGAATTTAAAGACTCTCAAACAGCAGCGAGTAAAACTGTGATGGGTAAAAATGTTATAAACATTTTGGTTTGGGGTATATGGCTTATTATAAGTTTGGGGATATTCCACGTAAGTAGTACATGGCTAGTAGTAATTTCAGGAGGTTTATCAACTGGTGTTGGTTTCGCCTCAAAAGATATAATCGAGAACTTCTACTATGGCATATCACTTATGGCAGGAAGAATAAAGATTGGCGACTGGATAGAGTGTGATGGAACACGTGGTAGAGTAGCTAGTATATCTTATACAAGTACGATGATTGAAGCTGTTGATGGCTCTATAATTGCTTTTCAGAATTCACAACTATTTACCAAGAACTATAAAAACCTTACTCGTAATCATGGCTATGTGCTAACAGTAGTACCTTTTGGTGTGGCTTATGGTACGGATGTAAGAGATGTATATAAACTTGTAGGCGATAAGGTTAGAGCTATTGATAATCCATTCCTAGATAAGAATATGGGCGTTATTGTTAGATTCATTGAGTTTGGTGATAGCAGTATAGATTTCAAGGTTCTTTGTTGGGCTGATGTTACGCAGCAAGCAGCTGTTGAAAGTGAGATAAGAGAGAATATCTACGATGTTCTAAATGAGAATAAGATAGAGATACCTTTCCCACAAAGAGACCTTCACGTAATAGATGTCCCTTCAAAAGAGTCTAATACTAAAGCTTAAATGTTTCCCTTATGACCTTATATCCCAAGCTAATACTAGATGCTTTAGCAACCGTTACATATCCGGGTACTAAAAAGAGTATCATAGATAGTGGAATGGTTGCTGATGACCTTCGTATTGATGGGATGAATGTTAAGTTCTCGCTTATATTCCCGCGTGAGACTGATCCTTTTTTAAAATCCACTGTTAAAGCTTCTGAGGCTGCCATTCACTATCATGTAAGCCCAGATGTAAAAGTTGAGATTAATGTTCAGACTACATCACGCCCTAGACCAGAGCCGGGGAAAATGCTTCCTAAAGTAAAGAACATTATAGCCGTAAGTTCTGGTAAGGGTGGAGTAGGAAAGAGCACCGTTGCTGCTAATTTGGCTATTTCTCTTGCTCGTTTAGGTTATAGCGTGGGGCTTCTTGATACAGATATCTTTGGCCCATCAATACCAAAGATGTTTGGCGTGGAAGATGCTCGTCCCTATGCTGTAAGAAAAGATGAGCGTGATTTAATTGAGCCAATAAGTAAGTATGGCGTTAAGCTTTTAAGTATTGGTTTTTTCGTTAATCCATCTACTGCTACACTATGGCGAGGAGGTATGGCCTCTAATGCCTTAAAACAGCTTATTGGGGATGCTAATTGGGATGAGTTAGACTATTTTATTTTAGATACACCACCTGGTACAAGTGATATTCATCTTACCCTACTGCAGACACTAGCTATAACGGGTGCTATTATTGTGAGTACGCCACAGGAGGTCGCTCTTCAAGATGCCCGTAAAGGCATTGATATGTACAAAAACGAAAAGGTTAATGTGCCTATTTTAGGCCTTGTGGAAAATATGGCATGGTTTACTCCAAAAGAACTCCCAGAAAATAAATATTATATCTTTGGGAAAGAAGGTTGTAAGCGTTTATCTAAAGAATTGGACATACCACTTCTTGCTCAAATACCTATGGTTCAAGGTATTTGTGATGGTGGCGATGAAGGTAAGCCCATAGCCCTTGATTCTGACACAATGAGCTCTATAGCTTTTCTTAACTTAGCTCAAGCTATTGTAACTGTAGTAAATAGGCGAAATGCTCAGAGGCCACCTACAAAAATTGTGGGTTTAAAAAAATAGTTTTTTAAGCCCACAAGGTTTCTAGATAATTTATGAAGAAACTATTTGCTAAAGGAGAACGCCTTTTCACCGATTAGATTACCATCGGCAAAAATACTTACAGTATAGGTTCCTGCCTGATATGTTGTACCATCATTCCAATAAACCGTTATAGGCGTAGTATCACCCGTGTACTCAATAGTTTTCTTTATTGAATATTGTAGGTCACGATTTTGATACGAGAACGTTCCACCAGAGGTTAGAACAGAATTTGTAGGCGTCAATATGCGGACGTATAGTGTCTTTAGCCCATTTGAAGCAGTAACGTTTTTGGAAATTGTAAAGTCTACCTGAGTTGTTTTCCAGTCGCTTGCTTTCTTAGCCTCTTTACCGCGTTTGTTCTTTCTTGTAAGATTTATTCCTGTGGCCTCAAGTTGTGATGCGATAGCTACTTTCTCTGATAGTGTTTGCGTTGTAGCGCTAAGTCCTTCTATCTTTTTTTCAGCCTGTGAATACTTATCTTTTATTTTTATATTCTCAGCCGTTAGATTCTGATTTAGTCTATTTAGGGAATCAATCTCTAATACATAACTTCTAATGACGGCTCTACAGGTTTCTAACTCTTTTTTAAGACGAGCAATTTCCTTTCCATCGGAAGCCTTGAGATTTCTTAGTTCCTCAAGTAATTGCTGTGTCTTTAATTGCTCTTGAGAGAGTTGTTCAATAATGGAGTCGTTATTTATTTGAGTCTTCATCTCACTGAATTGATCTGCGAACATCTGATATTCGTTCTCCATTTCTTGTTTATCAAGCTCGGCAAGTTCTTGCATTTCCTTGTTTGCTTGTTTCTCACTATGCAAATTCATGGAAAGGTATATGATGCCTGCAATAAGTAGAATACCCACAATTACTATAGGTATAAGGACTTTTTTATTCATAGGGTTTGTTTTTCGAGTGTGTTTGAATCTTTTTTAAAAAGAGAAAAAACTTTTCTTTCCTTGCAAAGTTACATTTTTTTCCTTATACATGTAGTT
>JAJQAI010000137.1 GCA_021203915.1 Prevotella sp.
AAAGTTCTTTGGTACTCTATATAACACCTATTCATTCTTCTCTTTATATGCTAATGTTGATGGCTTTTGTGGAAAGGAAAAAGAAATACCAATAAATGAACGCCAAGAAATCGACCGCTGGATACTTTCTTGTTTAAACACCCTTATAAAAGGTGTTGATTCTTCTCTTAATGATTATGAGCCAACTCGTGCCGGAAGACTTATTGACGATTTTGTAAACGACGATTTAAGTAATTGGTACGTACGCCTTAACCGTAAGCGTTTCTGGGGTAAAGAAATGGGAAAAGATAAGCTATCTGCCTATCAAACCCTTTACTCTTGTCTTAAGACTATAGCTAAACTTTTAGCTCCTTTCTCACCATTTTATTCTGATGAGCTATATATGGATTTAATGAAGGTAACTAAAGAAGAGGATGTTTGTTCTGTTCATCTTTCCGATTTCCCTATAGCTGAAGAAGAATTAATAGATAAAGATCTTGAAGAGCGAATGAAGATGGCTCAAAAGATTACCTCTATGGTACTAGCCCTACGCCGAAAGGTTAACATTAAGGTTCGTCAACCACTGCAGTGCATAATGATTCCAGCCGTAGATGCTACTCAGAAAAAGCATATAGAAATGGTTAAGGACCTAGTGCTTAATGAGGTTAATGTTAAGCATCTTAAGTTTGTAGAAGGTAGTGGAATCCTCGTAAAAAGAGTTAAGTGCAACTTCCGCCTAATGGGAAAGAAGTTTGGTAAGCTTATGAAGAGCATTGCCTCGATTATGGACGCTTTAAGCCAAGAGGAAATCTTAAAGTTTGAAACCACTGGGGAAATCCATCTTAAGGTGGATAATGAGGATATTACAGTTGAGAGTTCAGACGTAGACATTATCAGCGAGGATATTCCTGGATGGCTTGTAACAAATGAGGGCAATCTAACCGTTGCTCTTGAAATAGAACTAAACGAAGAATTACTCGCTGAGGGTATGGCTCGTGAGATAATAAACCGCATACAAAACTTAAGAAAAGATAGTGGTTTTGAAATCACCGACCGTATAAGTGTTAAGATTACTCCAAACAAGGAGATTAAAAAATCTCTTGATGCTTTCTCTGATTACGTAAAGCTTCAAGTCTTAGCCGATGAAATTCTCTTTAGTGAGAACGATGGAAAAGAGATTGACTTTGAGGACTTTAAGATAAACATTAAAATTGAAAAAATATAATATTTACTTTTTTCTTAAACTAACTGATTTATCATGAGTGAAAAAACACGTTATAGCGATGAGGAACTCGCTGAGTTTAAGGCAATAATTGAAGAAAAGTTATCCTTAGCACGTAGGGATTACAATGAGATGATGAGATCACTAATGAATGCTGATGGCAATGATGTTGATGATACCTCACCAACCTACAAAGTGCTAGAAGAAGGAAGTGCAACTCAAACAAAGGAAGAGCTTATTCAGCAAGCCGGGCGTCTTCAGAAATTTATAAAAGGACTTGACGCTGCACTAGTAAGAATACAGAATAAGACATATGGTATTGACCGCATAACAGGCGAGCTAATACCTAAAGAACGTCTTAGAGCTGTACCGCACGCAACACTTAGCGTAGAATCCAAAAAAGCACGCGGAAAATAAGGGACAAAAAAGGCTTCAAAAAGATTCCCTCCCTTGATAGAGTAATGCAATGAGCGACAAGAGGAAAAAAGGACTATTAATAGGGGCTTTCATCCTGTTGCTCCTTATCGTTGACCAGATTATAAAAATCGAGGTTAAAACGGGTATGCGCCTTCATGAAAGCCTTAGAATTACTAATTGGTTCTACATAAGTTTTATAGAAAACAATGGCATGGCTTATGGCATGACAATTGGTAGTAAACTAGCCTTAAGTCTTTTCCGTATTGCAGCTATTAGCCTTCTTGGGTATTACATCTGGCTTCAAATAAAAAAAGGTGCTAGGAAAATTTGGATTATACTACTTGCCCTAATTCAAGCTGGTGCTATTGGCAATCTTATAGATTGCATGTTTTATGGCCTAATCTTTAGTTCTTCAACTCCATATACTACCGCGTTTTTTGTTCCTTTTGGAACAGGCTACGCTCCCTTCCTAATGGGAAAGGTTGTGGATATGTTTTACTTTCCAATAATTGTCAGCACTTATCCTGATTGGTTTCCTTTTTATGCCGGAAGAGAGTTTATATTCTTTTCTCCTGTGTTTAATTTTGCAGACTCGTGTATAAGCGTGGGTATGATATGTTTGCTACTATTTTGCAGAAAAGAACTCTCTCAGATTACCTTTAGGACGAAAAAAAGTGAAGATACCAATGAAGAAGAGTAAGATATTTTTCCTTTTTTGCTTGTGTGGGGTTCTTCTTTTTTCATGTAAGCCTAAAGTACCCAGAAAGTATATCCAACCAAATAAACTTGAAGATATACTTTACGACTACCACATAGCTACTGCTATGGCCCAAGAGCAAGATGATTCAAGAAACGAGACTTTTGATACTTACCTTTATAGAGAGGCTGTTCTAAAAAAGTACAAAATCACTCAAGCCGAACTTGACTCTTCACTTGTGTATTATATGCGACATGGAGAACGTCTTAACAAAATATACGAAAGAGTATCTCAGCGTCTTAGTGCCTCTGCCCTAGCCCTTGGAGCATCTGAAAGTGAAATAAGCCGCTATGGGGATTTATCTCAAACGGGTGATACTGCAAACATATGGACCCTAGCAACGTCTACGGTCCTTACTCCTGAGGCCCCATATAACGTTATGTCATTTAGTTTGGAGGCTGATTCCACATTTTATGAAGGCGATAAGTTTATACTTAGTTTTTCATCCTGCTTCCTATCTCGCTCAAACAATAAAATGGCAACAGCCATGCTAGTTTTAGATTTAGATAATGATAGCACAATAAACTCTTCTCAAACTATTCCTACAAATAGAGTTACAAGCCTTTCACTTCAGGATAACAAACACAAAGGTATAAAAAGGGTAAGAGGTTTTATATATCTAAATAAAGAAAGAGATAATTCTCCAGAAGGAAACTCTGTACACATACTATTTGTAAAAGACATACACCTAATAAAGATGCATGAGGCTAAAGACAAAGATGAGCAGGCTCAAGAAGATGATAATACACTAAAGCCTCAAAGAGGGGATATGGTTCATGATTCTAAAAAAGAAGAAATTTTAAGAGATTCTTTTTCAAGAGATTCCTTGCTTGAAAATGCCCCAAAGCCTAGCAATGACTTTTCAAAGCCAAATGATGATAAGCCTAAAACTTTTTCTAAAGAAAAACAAGAAAGAAACTTTGGTGGCGGTGATGCTAGAGGTGGAACATCCTCCCAAAAAACTCTTCCTCAAGAGGCTACACCAAGGCTCATAACCAGAAGGCCACAAAATAGATAAAAAAGAAATAAAATATTTCTACTTTTTAACGCAATATTTTTTGGTAAGAATAGTTAAATAAAAAGAACCAATACTCCACGGATGGAAATATATTTACTCTGCATTGTTGGTGTATTTGTCATCAGCGCTATCTGCGGATTTGTCTTTATTCCCATAATACTAAACTATTGTAAGGCTAAGCAGCTTTACGATATTCCTAATGCTCGGAAAATACACAGTAGTAAAGTTTCCCGCCTTGGTGGCATATCCTTTATTCCGAGCATGATAATATCTTTTATTATTGCTACTGCACTGCTGAATGTAGCCTCCGATTTAATTACAGTAAACCTTTGGAGTATATATTTTCTCATCGGCATTTTGCTAATCTATGGTATGGGTATCTTAGATGATATCCTTGGACTCACACCGATGACAAAATTTATTGTTCAGATTATTGCTGCTTGTATACTTCCCTGCTCTGGTCTATACATAAACAATCTTTATGGCTTTTTAGGTATAACCGAGATTCCTTATGCTATTGGTTTTCCTCTAACGGTACTAATTATCGTGTTTATTGATAACGCCATAAATTTAATTGACGGAATTGATGGTCTAGCCGGAACATTAGCTATCTTAGCTCTTGCTGGCTTCCTTTATATCTTCATGGGAATGCAACTATGGTCCTATTCTATTTTAATAGCAGGACTTATTGGTGTGCTAGTAGCGTTCCTTTATTTTAATATTTTCGGTAAAGTCGAAAACAATAGAAAGATATTTATGGGGGATGCCGGTAGTCTAACTCTTGGGTATATTTTAGGCTTTTTATGCGTAAAATATTCAATGGATAATGTTCGCGTAATGCCTCAACATGAATTCCATTTTCTTATGGCCTTTACACTGCTAATTGTACCCATGTTTGATGTAGTAAGAGTGTCTCTTTATCGTATTCGACATGGACGGTCACCTTTCAGTGCAGATAAGAACCACATCCATCACAAATTTATGAGAGCTGGGCTAACGCAACATCAAACACTTATAATAATACTACTATTTCAACTTTTTTATATCATTCTAAACTATTTCCTCTTTGACGTTATTTCAAGTACGTGGGTATTTATTATTGACGTTATTATATATATAGTAG
>JAJQAI010000282.1 GCA_021203915.1 Prevotella sp.
TTCTAATTTGCAATTTTGCGTGCAACCCATACTTTTTGGATGAATTTACGTTCCTCCTCTAGCCTACTCTTAATTACTTGATACTCAGCTCTTTTGTACATTTCTTTACATTTTACTCAATTGATTGAGTATTTTTACTCAATGCAAATATAATAAATATTACAATATTTCGCTAAAACCTTTAAAAATTTTTATGCTTGTAGTTTTCTCAACTGCTATAAGGCAGGTATCGTTAACCTTTAATCTTTACTATTTTTTCAGCATCAAGTTCTCTGTTGCAGACTGTCTCTATTTCTTCAATAATTTCAATGCAACGTTTTCTGCTTATACGAATGCCTGTACCTATAGAAATGATGTCTTCAAGGTTTGGATTGCCAGAATACCTAACAGATGTTGCATGTTCGCCTTTGGTGCCCTCCGGGGAGTATGTAATGTCGTATGCAGGAGCAAGGGTCCATTTGCCGTTTTCAAATTGAAAGCTGAAGTTCTTGGCGTGATCATCTTTGTTGAGGGATACTATATTGAAAACCATCCTGCGAAACATTTGCTCCACCTGTGAAGAATC
The DNA here is from genome assembly GCA_021203915.1 of Prevotella sp. Taxonomy (GTDB): domain Bacteria; phylum Bacteroidota; class Bacteroidia; order Bacteroidales; family Bacteroidaceae; genus Prevotella. Next base: position 566 of record JAJQAI010000282.1, read on the forward strand.
TTGAGTTAGGTAACCCGTTAGAGCAAGGAGGTTAATATAATCTATGCTCTGAGAGCGGAAATCTGACTGTAGAAGGGCTGCAGCTGTGAGTGTATGGATGCGCTCACCTTCCTTAATATCAAACCTTTTGATTGAGAAGTAGCGATTATTAATGAGACGAATTTCTGGAATGTTAATTCCACATTTCTGTGCAGTCCTCATGTATTGATATTCCATCTTACCAATATCTTTTGGATCGTATACATGTCTAAATTTCACTATCCAATCTGAGCCGTCAGCAGCCTTATATACTGCTTTGGGTCTTGCTCCACCTGAATTTTGACTAATGTAGTACAAGAATGATACCTCGGTATCGCTTTTCTCTAAGAGCACATCAAGAGCTTTACGTTGAAGCTCATCAAAGTAGCTATCTCTGATGGCAGTAATATGTTCTTTGAAAGCTTCGGGTTTATAGCAAAGTGCTCCCATTCCCGAACTGCCAACTATAGATAGTCTTTGAAGGGGTGATAGCTCGCCCAATGAACTGCCTTCACTTCGAAGCATTCTGTCAATAAGGTAAAGACCATAGCCATCTGGTATACTATCCTCAAATGCAGCAAATCCGCCACTAAAACTATTTTCTTTTGAGTATATGAGTCCAGTTTGGAGTGGTAATTCCAATGGAGATATCGAGAACCCATTTGCAATCCAATCCTTGTCGTACTCGAATACACATCGGTCTCTTTCAGGTGTCATCTGCAAAGTGCCTACAGAAAGTCCATTTAATGAAACTAAAATTTTTAGAATATCTTTCATCGCCCTTTCTGCCTTTTTTGGTTCTTATTTATAATCTCAAGTTCCTCTCCTGTGGTGAACTTGCTTTTGCTTATAATGGCACTCATTTCGTCAAACCAGCCAAATTCAACAACCAATTTGAGGAATCCCTCGAGAGATATCTTTCCTTTGGTTTCAAAACGCTCGAGTGTTGGTTCCGGTATGCCTGTTATTTCAGAGAGGCTACGCCTGCTTAGGCCTTTATCAAGCCTGCGCTTACGACAGCTTTCTGCCAAAATTGATGCCAAACGCTTAGGATTTTTGTCAAAAATATCAAAGCTATATTCCATAATATATTATGTCAAAGTAACAATATATTTATATATCTCTTAAAAGAATATGTCAAAGATAGAAATTTTTATGCTTGTTGGCAAATAATTTTACAACAATTAATCTTAACATTTGCTTAAATTTGTAGAAATAAGAAAAGCTGGTGCGTGCAGAAAAAAATAAAAGCGTTGAAAATCAACGCCCAAAGATACCAATACTAATATTCTGTGATTGTTGTTGATTGGAGGCTACTTGCCTATACAAAAATTACTAAATATATTTTCTAGCACTTCACCGGAGGTTATCTCATCCCCCAATACTTGACCAACAAGATGCATCGACTCTCTTAAATCTTGTGAAAGAAGGTCTGTACTTAAGTTAGAGTTAATACTATCCTTAACTCTTTGTATGGCAGTCAATGCTTTTTTAAGCGTCTCATAATGACGCACATTTGTTAAGACAGTATCAGAAGATAATAAAGAGGAAAATGTAGCATCTGAAGCTATTAAACTTTTGAGTTCATCAATATTAGTCTTCATCTTTGCTGAGATACAAATCGATTCTACGGATTTAAACATTCCGTTTTCAAATGAGGATTTTTTATCCCTTAAGACTTTAGAGGCTATATCTATCTTATTATACACAATGATAAGTCTTTTATCCTCTGAAGAAGAAAGAATATCTTTTGGGAACTGATAAATGGGCTCATCTAAGGTTGCATCCACAACTAATAGGATAATCTTTGCTTCAGAAAGTTTTTTTAGGGTTCTTTGAACACCCATATGCTCTATCTCATCTTGAGTCTTGCCTAATCCTGCAGTATCAATAATACGATATGTTATTCCACCAATATTGAGTAATTCTTCAATTGTGTCACGCGTAGTACCTGGAGTATTACTTACTATTGCCCTATCATCTTCAAGTAAGGCATTAAGAAGAGTTGACTTGCCAGCATTTGGCTTACCAACAATAACCATAGGTATACCATTTTTGATTGCATTACCCAAAGAAAAAGAGTTTACTAGTTTTTGAAGGATTCCTTCGGTTTCTTGGGTAAGCAAAAGCAAACTCTTCCTATCGGCAAATTCTAACTCCTCGTGATCACTAAAATCAAGTTCTAGCTCTAAAAGTGTTGTTAGGTTAAGTAATTTATCACGTAGCGTGAGTAGTTCACGGCTGACGCCACCACGCATTTGAGAAATTGCCATCTTGTGAGAAGCCGATGTCTCAGAGGCTATTACATCAGCTACGGCCTCAGCTTGAGCCAAGTCCATTTTACCATTTAAAAAAGCTCTTAAAGTAAACTCACCAGGCTCGGCTTGACGACAGCCCTTTTCAATTAAGAGTTGCATAATCGTCTTTAGAATATAAGGCGAAGCGTGGCATGAAATTTCTATGGAGTCCTCCCCAGTATAAGAATGGGGAGATTTAAATAAACTTACTAGTACCTCATCTAACACCTCATCGTTAGAATCCTTGATTAAGCCATGACTTATTGTATGAGATTTCTTTAAAGATAACTTTCTTTCTATAGATGAGGGAAAAAATATACCATCTACTATAGCAATAGCATCAGGACCTGATACACGTATAATACCTAATGCTCCTCCTTGAGCAGTAGCTATAGCGCATATTGTGTCTTCATTCATATAGGTGATAGCCTAAAAGTTCTGCAACTCTTTATATATTCTTTGAACGGGCAGACCCATAACGTTGAAATAGCTTCCACTTATTGAGGTAACACCTATAAAGCCTATCCATTCTTGTATTCCATAGGCTCCAGCTTTATCCAATGGTTTATACTTATCAACGTAATAGGAAATTTCCTCACTTGTAAGACTAGAAAAGGTTACATCTGTAACAACTGAAAAACGCTTTTGTTTTTCCTTTGAGGTAAGACAAACGCCCGTAACTACTTGATGCGTGCGACCACTAAGAAAAGAAAGCATCTCTTTAGCTTCTTCTAAAGATGATGGTTTTTCAATAACCTTTTTATCAAGCACCACAATGGTATCAGCAGTTATTACAAGATCGTTTTCTTTAATTTTGCTTTTATATGCGTCTGCTTTTTTAGATGCAATGTATAGCGCCACGTCCATAACATCCAAACTCTTTGGGTATGACTCATCGATATTAGGAATTACATTAATGTCAAACTCAATGCCAAGCCCTTGAAGTAGCTCTTTTCTTCTTGGGCTATTACTACTTAAAATGATATGATGAGATTTCATTATGAGTTTAGTCTATCCAAGTAACACCGCTACGTTCTACAATTTCAATATCTTTTCCTTCTGGAATATTAGGTCTTTTCCACTCTCCATCACCTAAGAGAATGGTCACCTTCTTACCCTCTGGTGCCTCATCAATAGCCTTTTGAAGGTCGAAATATAAACCTTTCCCTTCTTTATCAACTACAACATCATAATGACATACATACTTACCTAGTTCAGGAATTTCTTTTACTATCTGCTCAGCAATAAGACCAGCTACTACGGTTGCACCATAGACATTATAATGAGTGTTATCTTGACGGCCTTCGGGTATTGATGGGGTTTCCCCTGGCTCAAAAATCATATGAAGTTTTTTGGAACCCTCAACACCAAGACCTTGCTCTAGGTCATGGGTTATCTTATTAGCATTGATGAAGGGAACATCAAGTTCTTTTGCTACATTTATTGGAGCAATTGCATAGTCTCCATGAGTGTCTATTAGTGTATCCCCTTCAGCTAAATCAGCTGAAGAATTAGTTCTTAAATCATCATCGGCAACGGCTGTTTTACTGCCAGAAAAATTACGGCGAACCACACTATTGAGTATTACGGGAATACCTCCTTTAGAGCGTGTCTCAAGAACAAAGCGCTTAAGA
>JAJQAI010000220.1 GCA_021203915.1 Prevotella sp.
GTATAGGTCACCTCGCAGGTCAAGTCTTCCTCACTTAGGATGTTGTAGTGTATAGTCACTCCATCATCGTTTGTCGCAGAAAAGCCCCACGCTGGAGAGGAAAGCGTGAAAGCCAACAAGCTGAGTAGAAAAGTTTTTTTCATACGTCATTTTCTTTTATGCCTCTGTACTCCCAAGTAAGGCGGTTTCCGATATGATTTGGTAAGATACTAAAAAGGCGTGGGAGTCTATACTTCTCGCTCATCCCACAGTCAGGCCTTCACAATGCCCATGTACAAGGATAAGCAACCGCAATTAGCCCACGCCGAGATGTATATTGAGCATACGCACATAATGTGGTATGGGCATAATACACCCAACGCAGACGTTTCGTTGCCGCATCTTCCTGTACTTTTGGTCAAGTTTGTGAAGTTTGACTGTAGAAGATAACGTCCGTAAACGTCCTATTCCAGTAAATAACCCTCAAGCCCACGCTTGGGCTAACTGGGTTAAGTGCAAAAGTAAGCACTTTCCGTTGGAACTCCAAACTTTTGCGCAGATTTTTTGCATTCCCCCAATTTTTTTCTTACCTTCGCACCCGAAACAAAGAAAATAAGATTATGGCACGACTGATTAAAGAAACTCCTATCCTGTATGGTGAGGACGCCAAGAAGTTCGAGTCCCGTATGAAGCGGAAAAGAACTGAAAAGCCAGAGGCACGTGAAAGAAGATTGCGTGACTACGAGGATTGTATGGCTATGCTCGAAGCAGGTAAGAACATTAGAATGGCTACTCGAAGCGTATGAATAGTTTCAAGAAGTTAGAGGATTCGTATCTTATCCACAAGATGAATGCTGACGAATTTGTTCAGGCATTCGATTGTGGAGATGCAGATTTGAATGACTTCATATAAGATTGTGAGAAAACTCCCCAAATGCGAGTTTCTTGACTATTATTAACTTTTATTCGGTAACAAACAAATTGGTTCTCCATAGCATCCTTCTGATTGATGAGGTTTGGGGCTAAATACTATTTTCTCACCCACTTTTTCCAAAAAAATTTTCATCATCGCCCTATCCTTCGTTATAGCCTAAGCGGAAAACTGTCCCAGTGCGAGCGGAAAGTTCATTCAGGCGGAGTGAATGGGTGTGACCGTTTTTGGGTGGTCAAGGGTACACTGTTTTTGTTAAACATAGAGGCGAGAGACCACGATGGTCACTCGCCTCTTATACCCGTATATGTGACTTGTCGTTACTTCACCAGCACCTTCTTCGTGCTACCATTGGAGTACTTCACAATGTTGACTCCCTTTTGTGGAGCGTCCATCGCTTTGCCATCTATGGTGTAATAGCCTGTGACCTCTGCATTGTAGCTAGAGGTTGAGACGCTCTCTATGCCATCGGTATCATCGTTTGGGTCGAAGTCCATTTCTTGAATGTTGAAGAACTCAGTCCAATAGGTGTGTAGCCAATACTTGTTGAGGCTACCTGTTGGTACGTACAAGATGCACGTTTCTTTGTCAACATCATTGAACGTGGTGCCATTGATGGAAGGAGTGTCAGTATTCTTGGAATAAAGCTCCTCCAACGCAGAACAGCCATTGAAAGCATAGTCGTTTATGGTTGAACAACTACTCCCAAGAGTAAGTGTCGTCAGACTAGTACAATCTGCAAACGCATAGGAGCCAATAGTGTTAATGCTATTTGGTGTCTTCACCTCAGTAAGCCCTTCACATCCATAGAAAGCATAATTTCCTATTGATGTCACTTGATTGCCTATGGTGAGACTTGTGATGCCTGAGCAGTTGTAGAAGGCGTATGAGCCTATATCGGTTACGCTATTAGGAACAACCACTTCCGTAAGCCCCGTACATCCTCTGAAAGCATAGGTATTAATAGCAGTTACATTGTTACTAATACTTAGCGATGTTAAATTTGTGTTTCCTCTGAATGGCGAATAGCTGCTATCGTAGCTTATGATTCTTCCAAGATAGAGTGATTCTATCGGACATCCATCAAGAGGGGTAGCCTTTGAGGTTGTTGTGAATGACAACTTCTTCGTACTATCCTTGATTGTCAGGTTTGTTATGCCAGAATTGTTGAACGCATAGTTCTCTATGGACATAACGTTGCTAGGTATAGACACATCAGTCAGTGCACTACAATCAGAGAAAGCATGCTCTTCAATATAAGCAACACCATTTCCGAGATTTAGCGATGATAGCCTACTGCACCCACTAAACGTATAGGCATTAATGGTTGTTATATTGTCAGGGATTTCTACAGCCTTCAAAGAACTACAATTATAGAAGGCATATTCTCCTATGTTCGTTAATCCACTTCCAAGATATAATGTTGTCATACTTTTACACCCATTGAAAGCATACTCCCCCACTGTCGTTACACTATTACCTGTTGACACACTTGGCATACATTTACACCCATTGAAAGCATACTTGCCAATGGAAGTCACACCTTTCGGAATGACGATATTTGAAGCCATGTGCGAACAATCATAGAACTCGTAGTCATTGATATTTGTCACATTGTCACCTATTGTTAACGATGTGATTGAACCTTTGCCATATAACAACGTGTACTCACCACTATAGTCATACGTAAGCGTCCTACCTAAATATACTACACCAAAAGGACAATCAGCGAATGGAGTGTAACTATTGTCCTTGCTTGTATATATCTTTAAGGACTCGGAACTATCGTTTATAGTGAGGTAATCCATATTTGTACAGCCAGAAAAGGCGTGCGTGTCAATATACTCAATATTAGCAGAAATCTCAATGGATGCTAGTCCCGTACAATTACCAAAAGCGTACGACCTTATGTTTGTGGCGCTATTAGGTAACTTGACTATCTTCAATGATGTCATGTCCATAAAGAAATATTGACCAACAACATTTTTGGAAGTGCTATAAGTGTCGTTGTAGTAGCAATCGCCACCACTCACCACGTTTGCTTCTGAAAGGTCTAGAATCTGCAGATTGGGCATCCTACGTATAGTTAAAATGTCTGTTCCATTGATGTCTCCGTGAACTTTGAGATAATAGACGGAGTTGATGTTCGCAACTGTTACTTGTTCTAACACTTGTCCTGCGGCAGACACAGTGATGTCGTATGTATTATTGGCATCAACTGAGTAACTATAAATACAATTTTCCTTATGATATTTGGATAAAGCAAAAGAGTATTGACCATTGCTGTTAAGGGAAGTTGTGATATTTCTAGCCATATGTTCTACAAAGCCACCTAACTGTCCACCTCCATTTATAGGAGAGATGACAACCGTACTACCTTCCTTTAGTATCACGCCATTTTCATCTCCACCATTTGCGGAGACAATGGCGTCACCCATGTATATTATAAGCGCAGGATAATAGGTATCATCATCTTTTACCGCATAAATGGTAGGAAACTTAGACCAACTGTCATCTGATGCGTATTTTATCAAATTATCCATCGGGACTTCTGCTCTTCCAATAAATTCATCGAAGGTTTCATCCTCTAATGTTGGAGGAGTGGAAGCCAATGATTTTATTTTTGTTGTGCTTGTATAATTCTTGAATAGATAGTTGGGCATTGACTTTACATTTTCGCCAATGTTTATACTTGTTAGGCAAGAGCTTTCTTCAAATGTAGAATACGACGAAGAACCTGCTGAAGCACATGTCATAGCATTGTAGTTAACTTCTATCAAACCATTACAATCTTGGAACAAATATGTTGGGATTGCCGTTACATTCTCACCTATGTTTACTGTTGAGAGGTTTGAGCAACCTTTAAATGATGGGTAATTACCAGAGCCCGCAGAAGAGCAAGCTTTGGCATTGAGGGTTACTTCCGTCAAACCTATGCAACCATAGAATGTGTATATGGTTGATAATCAAATTGTTACGCTTAATACGATAGAAAAGTCCTATGGATTTAGAGATGAGGGAGAAAAAAGGGTGAAGATTTAACGTTTTTAACCTTTTATAAGTGTTGGGACTGCTATAAGATTCTCTAATCGTTCTCAAATGGAACATCTACAATATACTGTATTTTCAAGTACTAAAGACATCCTTAGCTATCGTTTAATGTCACGTTGTGTTGTGCACACTAAATGAAATCTTTGTCTTATATTACCTTTTTTACAAGTCCTAATGTTAGAAGAGCATGAAAGACCAAATCCGCTGTCATAAAATTAAACTTTTCGTGTGCAAGTATGCCATGACAGACATCGTTGCGCAAATTCAGACCTCTGACGTTTGTAAATATCTGCTGAAAATAAAAACAAATATCTTCTCCCATGGAGTTCACCATAATGGGGTCTCTTAGTATGTCATCAAGTGTTTTTAATTGATAGGCATCATTTTTAGGTTTTATTTTAACTCCACCATTCATTTCTAGTATGAGGCGAACTGCCTCTTCAATTTGGGGAATCAGTAAGTGTATGGCGACCAAATAATCTTCTTGCAGGTAGGCTTCAATACCTCTTTCGATTAT
>JAJQAI010000328.1 GCA_021203915.1 Prevotella sp.
AATTAGTACAATCAGACATTCCGGAACTTACCAAGCTCTACAACCATTACATAATTAGTGGGGTCGAGACATTTGAGACAGAGGTATTGACAGAGGAACAAATGCTTTCAAGATCAATGTGGATTGCTCTAGATAATCCCTATCTTGTTTTTCCTAAAGACAATACTATAGCAGGCTTTTGTTACGCTATTCAGTGGAAAGAACGCCCAGCTTTTGCTAATACTTATGAAATAGTCGTTTACGTTTCACCAGAATTTGTTCGTCAAGGGATAGGCTATAGTCTTATGCAGAGTCTTATTTCTGAGTGTTGTAATCGAGGTTGCAAAGTTTTGATTGCTAGTATCGCTGCTAGTAATTTTGCTGCTATATCTTTATACGAGAAGTTAGGCTTTCAAAAAGTTTCTCATTTTCATCAAGTAGCCAAAAAGTTCGGTAAGTGGCACGATGTTGTGGAGTTCGAGTTATTGTTGTAGTTTTTGGGGGTGTGATTTTCTTTTCCTTTTTTTCATGGGAATTCTCTCCTACAAAAAATTGTATGTGCGCATTTTGGACTAATGTGCAAGGAGGGGTGGCTTATTGTTTACGAGGAAAGAAAAAATTATTTGTGTGCACCAAGTTTTTGAATCCACTTCCCTCCCCTAATACAAGCTATTCCAAGAATAATAAATGGAACGCTTAAGAGTTGTCCCATATCGAAAGGCATGTTTGCCTCAAACGCCTCTTGAATATCCTTGAAATATTCTACAAAGAAGCGGAAAGCAAAGATAAGTGTTAAGCATAGACCAAAGAAAAAGCCTGTTCCTACCTTTTGAGGTTTCTTTTTGTATAAGTATAAGCCGATAAAGAAAAATATGGCATATGCTATTGCCTCGTAGAGTTGTCCAGGATGACGAGGAATCATATCGATGCGCTCGAATATAAAAGCCCATGGAACATCTGTCGGCTTTCCAATAATTTCAGAATTCATTAGATTCCCTAATCTTATCATGCAAGCTGTAGCTGGGGTACAAATACCTGCATTATCTAGGACCATCCAAACATTGAGCTTGGTTTTTTTTACGTAAAGTAGCAAGGCTATAGCTAGTCCTATTGTTCCTCCGTGACTAGCTAAACCCTCGTAACCAGTGAAATGCCAACCTCCACCAAAATAGCGAATGGGTAAGAACATTTCAATTATATGTTTACCACTTGAAAGAAAGTAAGTGGGTTCATAAAATAGGCAGTGTCCTAAACGTGCCCCTATTACTACCCCAAAAAAAGCGTAAATAAACAAAGGATCAAATTTCTCTTTGCTTACTTTTTGTTCATGGTAAAGCCACTTCTCAATGAAATAAGCCATTGCAAGGCCTATTAGCCAGCATATAGAATACCAACGAAATGAGAAACCTCCTATTTGGAAGGCTACCACATTTGGGTTCCAAAGAATATAGCAAAAACTTTCAATCATCAGCTAGCTTTTTTAAGAATGAAAATTGTTAGACGTTAAATCTAAAGTGCATTATATCTCCATCTTGGACTTGATAGTCCTTACCTTCAATTCCCATTTTTCCTGCATCACGAACAGCGGCTTCTGAACCATATTTTATGTAGTCCTCATATTTAATGACTTCTGCACGAATAAAGCCTTTTTCAAAATCTGAATGTATAACACCCGCACATTGAGGTGCTTTCCAGCCCTTACGGAAAGTCCAAGCTTTAACTTCCATCTCACCTGCAGTTATAAATGTTTCGAGATTAAGTAAAGAAAAAGCCTTTTTAGTAAGGCGGTTTATTCCACTTTCCTCTAGTCCTAGCTCATCTAAGAATAATTGTTTATCCTCGTAAGTTTCTAGTTCTGCGATATCTTCTTCCGTCTTGGCAGCTATTATTAGAATTTCAGCTCCTTCCTGTTTTGCAAGTTCTTCGATTCTTTTGCTATATGAGTTACCATCTTTGGCAGATGTCTCATCGACGTTACAAACGTATAGTACTGGTTTTGCTGTTAGAAGAAATAAAGATCTTGCAGCAAGTATTTCTTCTTTGCTAGAAAAAGAAACTACGCGTGCATTTTTGCCTTGTTCAAGGGCTTGTTTATAGGCCAGCATTACGTTAACTTCTGTTTTTGCTTCCTTGTTGCCAGTTGCAGCGATTTTTTGTTGTTTTAAGAGCCTTGCTTCGATTGTCTCTAAATCCTTAAGTTGCAATTCTGTATCAATTATTTCTTTATCACGAACAGGGTCTATCGAACCATCTACATGTGTTACGTTATCGTCATCAAAGCAGCGGAGAACATGAATTATGGCATCTGTTTCACGGATGTTTCCAAGAAACTTATTACCTAAGCCTTCTCCTTTTGATGCGCCCTTGACTAGCCCTGCTATATCAACAATCTCACATGTGGCAGGTACTATACGACCCGGATGTACAATCTCAGCAAGCTTTGTAAGTCTTTCATCGGGAACGGTTATTATGCCCACATTCGGCTCTATTGTACAAAAGGGGAAATTTGCTGCTTGTGCTTTTGCGCTCGATAAGCAGTTAAAAAGGGTGGATTTGCCCACATTTGGTAGTCCTACAATACCGCATTTTAGAGACATAACGAAAGAATATATTTTTTATTAGCGTGCAAACTTAAGAAAAAAAAATGGATTACATGTATAGCGGGTGCTTAAATTCATGCTTTCTTAAAGCTATTAATGCGCTTCTAGCCAATTTTGTCCCCAACCGCAATCGGCAATAAGTGGGACTTTTAGTTTATATGCATTCTGCATTTCCTCAAGTACGATTTCCTCAACCTTTTCTTTCTCTTGGGGAAATACACTGAAATTTAGTTCGTCATGCACTTGGATTATCATCTTACTCTTTAAATGTTTTTCTTCAAAGCGTTTGTGTATCCGGACCATAGCTATCTTTATTATATCTGCTGCAGATCCTTGGATTGGAGCATTAATAGCATTACGTTCATCTAGAGCTCTAACGGTAGCATTATGAGAGTTAATATTTGGTAGATATCTACGACGATGGAAAAAGGTCTCGACATATCCCTTTTCTCTAGCTTCTTTAATAGAAGCCTCCATATATTTTTTTACCATTGGGAAAGTTGAAAAATATTCTTCAATGAATTTTTCAGCTTCTCTTCGACTTATGCCAAGTTGTTCGGCTAGACCAAATGGGGTGATTCCATATATTATCCCAAAATTTGCCCTTTTGGCCTTTGTTCTTTCATCTTTAGTTACTTCGCTTAAGTCTTTCTTGTTTATTTTTGCTGCAGTGGCTGCATGTATATCAAATCCTTCTTGGAAGGCTTTGATCATGTTTTCATCACCGCTTAAGTGAGCCATGACGCGCAACTCTATTTGGCTATAGTCAGCAGAAAAGAATAGGCACCCCTCATCGGGAATAAAAGCCTTGCGGATTTCTTTGCCATCTTCACCACGAACGGGTATGTTTTGCAGGTTTGGGTCGCTTGATGATAGGCGCCCTGTTGCTGTAACCATTTGATTGAAGCTAGTGTGTATCATTCCCGTTTTGGGATTTATTAGTTTTGGCAGATTGTCCACATAGGTACTTAGAAGTTTGCTAAGCCGTCTATGTTCTAATATCTTTTCTACTATTTCGTGCTTATACTTTAGTTTCGTTAGAACCTCTTCTGAGGTGCTATATTGACCATTTTTGGTTTTTTTGGCTTTTTCAACTATACGCAATTTATCGAATAACATCTCACCGACTTGTTTAGGCGAGGAAATATTAAACCTTTCACCTGCTAAAAAGAAGATTTCCTCATCAATAGTTGAAAGTCTCTCAGTGAGTATTTTTGATGTTTCTCCAAGTGAAGAGGTATCTATTTTTACGCCTGCCATCTCCATATCAGCAAGAACCGGAATTAGTGGCATCTCTATCCCCCAAAATAGCTCTTCTAAAGAGTTTTCTTTTAACATCGGTTCAAATACGTTTTTAAGCCGTAGTGTTACATCTGCGTCTTCTGCAGCATATTCATATATTTGTTCTGCTGAGAGATCTCTCATTGAAAGTTGATTTTTGCCTTTTGGTCCGATTAACTCCTCAATATGAATTGTGTGGTAATTAAGATATACCTCGGCCATGTAATCCATGTTATGAGAAATTTCCGGTTGAATTAGATAATGAGCAATCATTGTGTCGAAAATTTCTCCTTGAAGTCTTACCCCATAATTTGCTAAAACCTCGAAGTCGTATTTTATGTTTTGCCCAATTTTTAAAATTTTTGGATTCTCATATAGTGGCTTAAATATATCAACAATTTTTTGAGCATTTTCTTTCTCTCGGGGGACGGGTACATAAAAAGCCTTTCCTTCTTCTACAGAAAAGCTAAGACCCACTAATTCTGCCTCGATAGAATTTACAGAAGTGGTTTCTGTGTCTAAACTAATAAAATTTTTTGTAAGAAAAAAGTCACAAATTTTTCGCATACTCTCCTCATTATCAA
>JAJQAI010000212.1 GCA_021203915.1 Prevotella sp.
ACGGACAATATATTTTACGTAACTCACTGACGTCAAAGTCTTTATCAAACTCCTTTGTAAGACGTACAAACGGATTTTTCAAATTTGTCCTGCCTCAACCATAAGTACAACGCGTTCGGTTAAGCGGTCAACGCCATTAGGGTCGTACTTCTTTGTAAGACTTGCCCCAAAAGCCCAAGCAAAGGCTTGATAAAAGCCTGCTCTGACTGGACTGATGAATGCACGGATAAGATCATAGGCAGAGGAGTTGCATTCTCTATATACTAGTTTTATTAGTAATTTACCTTGTGAGAACGTTAACTCTTTCATCCTAGGAGTATAACGCCTTTTTATGTCCTCCTCAACCCTTTTCATGTGCTCCTCACGAGCTTTTTTGTCAGGAAGCGTCTGAAGATACTCATATGTTTCAATGATAATTTTATTCACCTCCTTAGCCATTGGAAGCACTTTTTTTACATTGTAAACAAGACGATTGTAGGCAGCTTTTTGTTTGGCATTCTTAAAAAGTGGTGGAGGATATACGTAAATTTCGTTGAATTCGATATATTGCAGACTATCCCCATCAACTAGTACCCGTCCAACCTTGATAAGCGGAACAAATGTGGGACTATCCATATCCACAGCCCTATCTTCGGGGTTTACATGCTTATCCCCTTTGTTTTTTTGCGCATCCGCTACAAGTGGAACTATCGCAAGAAGAAGTATCATCAAGGGCTTTAATATCCTCATGGATGCAAATGTATGAATATTTTTTTGACTTTTTCCTTTAATGCTGTGTTTTCATTTTCTTTGAGCATTCCATAAGAAGAAAATATAGAAGGAGGCCACTTAGAAGTCCTACTATAGCATCAATAGCATAATGTGCTTGAATATATACTGTAGCAAAGCACAAAAGAATAAAGAAGGGTAGTATAATGTAAAACAAGTAGCGGTTTTTGCTATGCCAAGAAAGTAGTATCACAATAGTGCCTATTCCAACGTGACTACTCGGGAAAGCTGCGGTAGGGCGCTCCCCTATAGCTTTGGCTTGTTCAACCACTTGATAGAAGATGCCTTTTGGATACCCTGGTGTGGTAAGACAATCTTGACAGTAATTGAAATGATCTTTTACGTTAGGGAAAATTCCTTGTGCGATATCATTTATACCAACTGCTTTATAGTAAAAGGTGGGACCGGTGACTGGCAGGAAAATAAATACAACGTAATAAATGAAAAATGCTGTCAGTATAACAAATGAGGCGCGCTCAAATTCCTTGTAACGAAACAAAAAGAAAAAGAGCACTACAAGCGCAATCATTGGATAGTAAGAGGCATATCCAAGATCCATAAGTTCACTAAATACGGGATTAGATATCGCCTTTGAAAATAAAAGTGAGGGTTGACATCCAAATATACTTTGTTCTAACCCAGCGAAGATGTGGTCTAGATTGGGAAATATTCGATTGATTTCATAGGTATCGGGATACCACCAAGAAAGTAGCGCAAGTTGCGTGCCTATACGAGCAAAACGCGTAAGACGACATGGGTACATTCTATAAACGGCCCATAGCGCAATCATGATTACCAGTATACGAAGACGTCCAAAGACCATAGCTTCTGGATTACTCATCTTTGTATAGGCCATAAAAATAATGATGAGTGTAAGAAAAAGATAAGCTACAACAACCCACTCAAGAGCTAAGAGACCTCTTGGAGGCTTCTTTTCACGAGCAAAAAGATTGATAATGAACTCTTTCATCTAAAGTATTTTTATAGCCAATTGTTCTTTAAGTACCACTCAATTGTGAGTTTTACTCCTAAAGATAAATCATATTGTGGAGCGTACCCTAGCTCATTTACTGCCGAAGAGATGTCACATCGCCAGTTACGTTGTTTAAGAATATTGTATTTATCCTTATTTAAGGTCGAAATGCTTTTAGTTATTCGCCCAAAGATGTCAGAAAAGACGGTTATGCATCTAAATGCCCATAGTGGTGACTTTATACGAATCATCCACTTATCGCCAAGCTGATGAGAAATAAGGTCGCTAAAGGAGCGAGAAGAATAAATCTTACCATCGCTTATAAAGTATTTTGAACCACTTGTTCCCTTTTCTAAGGCTAAAAATGAAGCCTCGACAGCATCCATTACATATACAAAAGTTAAGTCTTGTGGCTTAAATCCAAGAGCAAAATCTACATGATTTTTTATGCTCTTTGCCATTAAGAAATAATCTTTTTCTCTAGGTCCATATACCCCCGTTAATCTTAGAGTTACTGCGGGGAAATCCTCTAGTGAGTCAAGGAACTTTTCAGCCAAAAGTTTGCTTTGACCGTATTTGGTATTAGGTTGAGGCTTATCTTCTATTAAGATGTCTTTATATGGATATTCCTCTTTAATGGGACCACAGACACTTAGACTACTTATAAAAACGAATCTCTTTAAAGATGTATTAACTCTTCTTAGAGCATTAACTAAATTTATGGTTCCTTGGGTGTTGACTCTAAAAAAATCGTTAGTTTTCTGGGCCTTAGTTACACCAGCAGCATGTATGATGTAATCAAAGGAATGCCCAAGAAGTTGTTTTTGAAGCTTTTCTGGGTTATCAAAGTCCAACTCAATAAAGTGTATGTCCTTATTTGTAAGGTATTTTTTAGAGCTATTTCTCCTTATGCCAGCCCATGTTTCAAATCCTTTTTTAAGGGCCTCTTCAACCATGAAACTGCCAATAAAACCGCTTGCGCCTGTTATAAGAATTGAAAGCGTTTGTGGTGATGACATGAATTACTTTATGTACTCCTTATAATCGGTAAGATGCATATCACCTTTGCGTGCTAAGGTATCATGCATTGCAAAGGCAGCAGATAGACAATGACGTGTTTGACCACATTGAGAAATCTTTAGGTAATCACGAAGCAACTCACGATAATCAGGATGTGCACAATTGTCAATAATTTCTTTAGCGCGCTGAATGGGGCTCTTTCCTCTAAGGTCAGCTATTCCTTGTTCAGTTACTACAACGTTTACATCATGTTCGGTGTGATCGTGGTGACTTACCATTGGGACGATAGAACTTATTAATCCATTCTTTGCCGTTGATGGGCAGGTGAATATACTAATGTACGCATTGCGCTCAAAGTCTTCACTTCCACCGATTCCGTTCATCATCTTGGTTCCACTTATATGAGTAGAGTTAACGTTACCATAGATATCAACCTCTATAGCGGTGTTTATAGCTATAACACCTAATCGGCGAATTATTTCTGGAGAATTTGAAATCTCGCTTGGACGAAGGATTAGGTGATTCTTAAGGTAATCCATATTGTCATAGATTTCAGCAAGACACTCATTAGATACGGTAAGTGAACATGCTGAGGCGTATTTTACTCTTCCTTCAAGCAACATACCCACAACGCTATCTTGAAGCACTTCTGTGTAGATGTTAAAGTCAGGTACAATCTCGTCATGACCTAAAGCACCTAAGATAGCATTAGCTGTACTACCTACACCACTTTGTAGCGGTAAGAAAGATTTAGGTATTATTCCGCGCTTCATATCGTTAACCAAGAAACTAGCTACATTGTGGCCAATTTGGTCGGTTATTGGGTCAGCGTCTTTAAAGGCTCTAGCCTCATCGGGAATATTACACTCGACAACACCTACAATCCTCTTAGGATCTATTTCTACGTATGGCTTACCAATACGGTCATATACGTGAGTAATAGGGATTGCTTCCCGGTTAGGTGGATCTAATGGCTCATATACATCGTGCACGTATTTTGCATTTGGAGAATGGAAGGAGTTAAGCTCCAAAATTACGTGCTTGCCCAGTCTAGCTAGCGTTGGGCTTATACCTCCCGCTGCTGTAAGATAGGCTCTACAAGTATCTTGTCTTTCCTCGATATCACAAACCTCTAGTATAGCCCAATCTACATCGCCCAAAAATCCATAACGGACCTCTTGGGCCATCTGGCTAAGGTGTATATCATTATAAGGTATTTCTCCTAAGTTTACGTGTTTGCGGAAGTCGTTATTGGTGGTGTATGGAGCGCGATATTTTATTGCATTTGCATTGGCTAGGTCTCCATCTGCACTTTGGCCTGTTGATGCTCCTGTAAATATACCTACTTTGAATTCTTTCCCTTTAGAGTGTTCTAAAAGAGCTTTTTTTGCAAGCTCTTTGGTGACGGCCTTTGCTGTGCCTGCAGGAGTGAACCCACTAAGTCCAATATTATCACCATTTTTAATCATCGCCGCTGCTTCTGCGGCTGTAATACGTGTGTAAGCCATTTCCAATTGATTTTTACCTTATTTAAAAAACTAGCCGCAAAGGTACACATAAAAATATAAACCTTTCTTTTTAAAAGAGAAAAAACTTTATAAAATTTCAGAAATTTCCTCCTTCTTAAGATTAAGAA
>JAJQAI010000202.1 GCA_021203915.1 Prevotella sp.
GAGATTAAGCCAGAGGCAATCATTAATTTGTCTCATGGACGTTTGGGTGATGATATGGTTGAGTATTTAAAAAGCGCTAATTGTCTTTTATTTGACCCTTTAACAATTAATGAGGAAAAAGAGGTTTGGCAAAAAGATGATTTGGGAATGCTTGGTGGCTATATGTCACAAAGTATTGTTATGCCGGAGATTGATGGGGCTATACGCACACAAGTACTCTTTGCTCAAAGAAAAGATGCTGCTGGAATGCTCTACCCTTATGCTATAGAAGATCGCCTTGAGGATTTTGTTTCTTCAATAAATAAGTATATGGATTTGCGTGTTAAACCAAACGGAGAAAAGCGCATTGCAATTGTTTATTTTAAATCTCCGGGTCAAGGCTCGATGATTGCTAGCGGACTTGATGTTATACCCTCCCTTTATAATACTTTAAAGGATTTAAAATCTAATGGGTATAATGTTGATGGTTTGCCTCTTACGGTTGAAGATTTTGCTTTTGATGTTAATACTAAAGGCTTAATTTTTAATTCCTTTGCTTTGGGAGATGCCTCAAGTTTTTTAAAAACTGGAAAGCCTGAAATAGTTGGCAAGGAAGAATACCTAAAGTGGACATCAAACTGCTTAATGAAAGATAAGATAGAGGAAGTAGATAAAACCTTTGGAGATTTCCCTGGAAAAGATAATCTACTAAAGGTGGGGGAAGATTCTCTAGCCTTTGCTAGAATACAATATGGGAATATAGTCCTTTTACCACAACCTCTCCCTGCAGAAGGAAAAGATACCTTTAAGATAGTTCACGGCTCAGATGAAGTACCTCCTCATAGTTATATCGCCCCATACCTATGGCTAAGATATAAATTTGGGGCAGACGCCTTAATACATTTTGGTACTCATGGCTCTTTAGAGTTTACCCCAAAGAAACAAGTTGCCCTATCAAATAGTGATTGGCCAGATAGATTGGTGGGTGATTTACCACATTTTTACCTTTACTCTATTGATAATGTTGGAGAAGCTATGACAGCCAAACGCCGTTCATATGCTCAACTAATTAGTTATCTTACCCCGGCATATAAAGAAAGTGGACTAAGAAAACAGTATTCTGACTTAGAAAAGCTTACGGATGAATATTTTTCTTCTTCTACTGATAAGACTTTGATAGCTTCAAAGATTAAGACACTTATAGAAAAACTAGGAATAAATAAAGATTTATCAATTGAAAAAAACAAACCACTTACTCCTGAGGACGTAGAAAAAATAGAAGACTTCTCTTTAGAGCTAGTATCTGAAAAGCTATCTTCCGAGCCATACATCCTTGGCGTGCCCTATAGGGAAGAAAACATTAAGTCCTCTGTTTACTCAATGACTATAGATCCGGTAGCCTATGCAAAGTTTAATTTAGATAGACTAAAGGGGAAAACTCCAAAAGGGATGAAACCTAAGGGAAAAAAGTTTGAATCAACCTATATTTCTAAAGCTAGTGAGATTGTAAAACGTTTGTATAATTCCCCACGCGAGATAACCGATGATGAGATTTGCTCCTTAGCTGGTATATCAATGGAAGAGCTTTCTTCCTCTAGAGAGATTATAAAAAAAAGAAATACCCCAAGAGGCATGCTTGCAATGATGATGGCTCTTTCACGTAAGGATTCCACATCTACAAAAAAAGATTCCTCTTCTAGTATGGCCTCGATGATGCAAACTCTCGGGGGAAAAACCATGGAAGTTCCCAAGGCAAAAAATGGTATCGTCTCCAAATTCATGCGCTATCAATCGCGTAAGATGATGGCATCAAAAGATGCTTCCTCAATGCTAGCTTTAGCAAAGAAGATGGGTGCTAGTGATGAGGCCTTAAAGAAAATGGAAAAGGCTATGGGCGCTATGATGGGAGGCTCCTCACAAAAAAGTAGCTCTCAAGAAAATCATCAAGATTCTTTGTTTCCATCTCCAAAGGATGTGGATATGGCTCTAGCTATAAATGAGGTAGAAACCGCAATTAAAAATGTATATAAGTATAGAGAGTTACTCGTTCAATCACCTAGGAAAGAGCTTGAAAGCCTCATCAATGCATTAAATTCCGGATATACTTCTCCTTCACCAGGAGGCGATGTAATTGCAAATCCAAACACCCTTCCAACAGGTCGTAATCTTTTTGCAATTAACACCGAAGAAACTCCCTCAGAGCAGGCTTGGGAAAAAGGCGTGGCCCTAGCTAAAGAGACGATAGAAAATTACCAAAAAGCACATAATGGTGAGTATCCTCGCAAGGTCAGCTATACCCTATGGTCTGGGGAATTTATTCAAACCTCTGGAGCTACCCTTGCTCAAGTGCTTTATATGTTAGGTGTTGAGCCTATAAGGGATCGTTATGGAAGAGTAACTGACCTAAGCCTAATACCCGAAGAAGAGCTCAATCGTCCTAGGATAGATGTTGTAGTGCAAACCTCTGGACAATTGCGTGATTTAGCAGCCTCAAGGCTATTTCTAATATCAAAAGCCGTCCGTATGGCTGAAAACGCTCCTAAAGGAAAATTTTCAAATATGGTTAAAGAGGGTGTTGATAGCTCGGAGCGTTATCTTATAGATAAGGGCGTATCTCCTAAAAAAGCTCGTCAGATGGCTGAATATAGAGTCTTTGGCGGTCTTCAAGGTGGTTATGGCACAGGTATTCAACAGATGGTAGAAAAAGGAGATTCTTGGACGGATGAAAAGGAAATTGCTCAGACCTATTTAAACAATATGGGAGCCTATTATGGCGATGAAGATCTTTGGGAAGACTTTTCTCAAGATGTATTTGCTGCTGCTCTTACTAATACAGATGTTGTGGTTCAACCCCGCCAAAGTAATTCCTGGGGAGCCTTAAGTCTAGACCATGTCTACGAGTTTATGGGTGGAATGAACTTAGCTGTACGTGAGGTTACAGGAAAAGATCCAGAAGCTTATTTTAGTGATTATAGAAACCGCAATAATTTTAGGCTTCAATCTTCTAAAGACGCTATTAATGTTGAGGCTAGGACAAAACTTCTTAACCCTGAGTTTATCAAGAGCTCATTAGAATCTGGAGCTAACTCTACTGATGCCTTGGCCGAGATGGTACGAAACACTTATGGGTGGAATGTTATGAAACCCGAAGCAATTGATACTGGAATGTGGGATGAGATTTTCCAGGTTTATGTTGAGGACAAAAATAACCTTGACCTTGTTGAGAGGATGGAAAGGGTTAACCCTACGGCTTTTCAAGAGTTAACAGCAACTATGATGGAAACAGCTCGAAAAGGATATTGGAAACCGTCAAAAGAACAATTACAAAAGGTAGCCCAGATACATACTGATTTTGTCAAAAAGTATGGTCCATCGGGTGATTCGTTCGAAGGAGATAATAAAAAACTACAAGATTTTATAGCTGATAATTCTTCCTTAGCCTCAGCAAAAGAATACACCAGCCAAATAAGGAAAATGCAAACCCCAGATGTAGAATCTTCCGTAAAAGGTATGGTGATGGAAAAAGAGACTGTAAATAAAGAGGACTCATCCATAATATCACTTAATGGCGTTGTAGTTGTAGGGGTAGTTATTGTAGTTTTTTGTTTAGTAGTAATCCTAGTTCGTAAACGTAGAGATAAATATCAAGAGGAATAATTATGCAGACTGTAATATATGCCCTTGTGGCTTTTATCTTTATAGCTTGTGCATTTAAACTGAGCATGTGGAAGCTATGGCAAACACTAGTTTATAGCTTTATACTCTTTCTATTTATTCTTCTTAGTCAGCGCTATGCCATTCTTCAGTCAAAAACTCAAATCTTAAGTTTTCTTCAAAGCACAAAAGCCCTTGAAAATATGGCTATAATAGTAACTTTAGATTCTGTTTTTGGCTTTAGCTTTGTGGCTATGTGCTTCAATTATAATGATAAGGCTCTTAAGAATAAGTGGTATAGAAAACTTCTTTTTTATTTTCCGCCACTACTAATATTCCCAGCTAGTTTCCTTATCTTAACCCAAGTGATTTTTTCCTTTGTAGGGGTTGATTTTAGCCTAACAACCATTACGATTGCTTTAATTGAATCTATACTTTTACCCTTGCTTTCTTTTGGGATTAAAAAGCTTTTTCCCGTAAATGATGCAAGATTAGAGATGCTGCTTATTTTAACGTGTTTTCTTACCGTGCTAGGGCTTATTGCTACCTCAAGCGGTAAGATGGTTTATGCCAATAAGGCTAACCCCATAGATCCATCTATGATAGTCTTTTCCCTTATAACGTTTGCCATAATGTTCCTTCTTGGAATTATTTTGGGCAAAATGAAATATAGATTTTATAATAGAAATAAATAAAATTTTATAAAAAGACTAAAAGAGGATAAGGAGCACGTAAAATGGATGTAGTATTTAAGTACGA
>JAJQAI010000161.1 GCA_021203915.1 Prevotella sp.
ATACATAGCAAATAACGAAAAATAAACTTCTTTTTATGGACTTAGTTGAAAGATTCTTAAATTACGTTAGTTTTGACACACAGTCTTTAGAGGATAGCAGTACAGTACCTAGTACGAAAAAACAACTCATTTTTGCTACTTACCTTAAAGAAGAACTTGAAAAAGAAGGTTTGAGCTGTGTTGAGATGGATGATAAGGGATATATATATGCCACACTAAAATCCAATGTTTCGAAAAGTGTTCCAACCATTGGCTTTATTAGTCATTACGATACATCTCCTGACTGTAGTGGTAAAGATGTAAAACCACGCATAATAAAGAATTACGATGGAAAGGACATTGAACTTTCTAAAGGGATTATCTCTAAAACAACTACGTTCCCTGAACTTCTTTCTCACAAGGGTGAAGACATTATCGTAACCGATGGTCATACTCTTTTGGGAGCTGATGACAAGGCAGGAATAGCTGAAATCGTTCAAGCTATGTGCTATTTACGTGACAATCCGGAAATTTCTCATGGAGAAATTCGCGTTGCCTTTAACCCTGATGAGGAAATTGGTATGGGCGCACACCATTTTGACGTTAAGAAGTTTGGATGCCAGTGGGCTTACACTATGGATGGTGGTGATTTAGGAGGTTTAGAGTATGAGAATTTCAACGCTGCCTCAGCTAAGATAACCATTAAAGGAATCAGCGTACATCCAGGATACGCTAAGGGTAAGATGATTAATGCCAATCGACTAGCCTCAGAATTCGTTGCTATGCTTCCAGAAAAAGAAACTCCAGAGCAAACCCAAGACTATGAAGGGTTTTATCATTTGCTAGGCATAGAGTCAAACATAGAGACGGCAAAACTATCTTTCATCATAAGAGATCATGATAGAGAAAAGTTTGAAAACCGCAAGAAGTTTATTTTAGAGTGTGCAAAAAAGATGAACGAAAAATATGGCAATAAAACTATAGCCATAGAGGTCAAAGACCAATACTATAATATGAGAGAAAAAATCGACCTAGTTCCTCATGTAATAGATATCGTGGTTCAA
This sequence comes from Prevotella sp., assembly GCA_021203915.1. Lineage (GTDB taxonomy): Bacteria > Bacteroidota > Bacteroidia > Bacteroidales > Bacteroidaceae > Prevotella. Next base: position 1,044 of record JAJQAI010000161.1, read on the forward strand.
GCAATGAAGGACTCGGGTGTAACACCGAAGATAGAGGCCATACGCGGTGGCACAGATGGAGCTCAACTTTCCTTTAAAGGACTACCCTGCCCAAACATATTTGCAGGTGGGATAAATTTCCACGGACCTTATGAATTCGTCTCTATTAACGTTATGCAAAAAGCTATGAGGGTTATCGTAAGAATTTGCGAACTAGTAGCAAGCAAAGAAAAACTTCTATGAAAAATATAATTTGTTTTCTTTTACTTTCAGCAGTTTTTACCACTACGGCAAAAGCTGAAAATTACCCATATCGCTCGGATTATTTATGGGTAACAATCCCTGACCATGCCGATTGGCTATATCAAAGCGGAGAAGAGGCGACAATTGAAGTAGAGTTTTTTAAATACGGAATTTCTCACAATCTCTTAGTTGAATATGAGATTGCTGACGATATGCTTAAAGCCGATACTAAGGGAAAAGTGGAGATGAAAAACGGTCGATGCACAATCCCAATGGGTACACGCTTAACTCCTGGCTTTAGGGACTTAAGGCTCTCTACTACATTAGATGGTAAAACATATCATCACCATATTAAGGTCGGATTCTCGGTTGATAAGATTCAGCCCTACACAAAACAGCCTTCTGACTTTAAAGCTTTTTGGGAGGAAAATATCCAACAAATGGAATCATTTCCGCTTACCTACGAAAAAGAATTAGCTAAAGAATATTGCACTGATAAAGCGGACTGCTATTTGGTGAAACTCTTTTTGAATAAGCAAAAGCAAGCAATATATGGATACCTTTTCATCCCCAAGGATGCTAAGCCAAAATCATGCCCTGTGGTACTCTGCCCTCCTGGCGCAGGTATAAAAACCATAAAAGAACCACTAAGACATAGGTACTACGCAGATAGCGGATGTATAAGAATGGAAGTAGAAATTCATGGCCTTGACCCTCGCTTAAGTGATGAGGTCTTTACCGATATTAGTCGAGCTTTTAATGGTAAAGAAAATGGGTATTTAACCATTGGGTTAGAAGATAAAGACCGCTATTATATGAAACGTGTATATCTATCTATGGTAAGATGCATAGACTTCCTAACAAGCCTTGAAGAGTGGGATAATCTTAATGTTATTGTTCAAGGAGGTAGTCAAGGTGGTGCGTTATCTATAATAGCTGCTGGATTAGATGATAGAATTACGCAGTGTATAGCAAATCATCCTGCTTTAAGTGATATGGCTGCCTATAGTGCAGGAGGAACTGGAGGATATCCTCATTTCAATAAAATAGATGGTATGTTTTCTCAAGAAAAAATAAACACTATGGCTTATTATGATGTAGTGAATTTTGCTCGCTACGTCAAGGCAAACACCTTTATGACATGGGGATTTAATGATGATACTTGTCCTCCTACTACAAGCTACGCCGTTTGGAATACTCTAAAGTGTCCTAAAGAAGCGCTTATTACTCCAATAAACGAACATTGGACATCAGAAGAAACAGAACAAAGTCTTTGTGAGTGGATGCTAGAAAATTTAAAACACTAATAGAAAAGAAACAAAAGGGATTAATCGTGGATACGTACCCACACGTATCTATCAATATACTTCTTCACTAGAGCTTTCTCTAATTTTTAGGTTGATGAAAGCTGCTTATCTACTTTTTCCACTATTAGCTCAGGAGATATATTTTTAAGACAGAAATAGTCGCCACGAGCACACTGTTTATTCCCAAATATACTACAAGGTCTACAAGGCAAATCGATTTGTACAGCATTCTCTAGGCTTTGTTTCCAACCTAAAAAACCACCAAAAGGATGTGTTGCTCCCCACACACTAACAACCGTTGTACCTACTATTGAGGCCATATGCATATTTGCGCTATCCATTGAAACCATCACATCAAGATGGCTCATAAGAATGAGTTCCTCTCTTAGACTAGAAAGCCCATCGGGAACACAAATGCACCCATCATATTTCATACACCAAGAACGAAGAACGTCTACATCATCACCCTTACCTGCAAAAAGGAATATTTTAGATTGTGGGTGATGATCAACCAAAGCCATAACTACTTCCTCCATTAATCTTAGAGGATATACTTTGCCTTGGTGTGCAGCAAAAGGTGCTATTCCAATCCACCTTTGTGTAGCTTTTTTTTGTTCATTAAACAAAGCAGGTAATTGGCTAAGGTCTCCACCCTCGGGCGGAAATATTGACTTAAAATCAAGTTTTACGGGATAGCCTAGACGCTCTAATACATCAGCATAGTTACTAAATGAAGATGGTTGAGGAATTAATTGTTTTCCGCTTGGGGCTACAAGCAATCTTCTTCCCGAACGATGTTTATCAATATGCTCTACTTTATAGCGGTCTATATTAAAACGCATACGCAAATAATCCGACCTTAAGACGCTATGTAGGTCAGCAATGGCCGTAAAATTCTTTGCCATAAGTCTACGATAAAGAGCATTGAGACCTTTCATCCCCTTATACTCACCATTAATGTCAGCCTCCATTACACCAACATTTGAGGGCATGTACTCAAAGAATGCTCTAACATAAGGACGACTTAGCATAGTTATCCTTAAATCAGGATATTGTCTTGCAAGCGAGTCTACCACAGGCACTGTCATCGCCACGTCTCCCATGGCGGAAAACCTGATGATAAGTATGTGGTCAGTTCTCATTAGTCTTTCTTTTGATATAGTATGGGATTGGTAGAAGGATCATTGTACATCTTCATCTGACGATATACCTTCATATATTTCTTTCCTTCACGAATATCATCAAGCAACTGATCAATGGCTAGTGAAAGGTCTTCTTCTTGAAGTTTAAGAACCTCTAGTTTATCTTGGCAGCGCTGACGGTGTTCTTTAAGAGCATCCTCTCTTGAGGCTTGCTCTTTCATATGATAAATCTTAAGCTCCAAAATGGAAAGACGATCAATTGCCCAAGCAGGACTTTCGGTATTAATCTGAGCATTTTCTAATACTTGGACGTCTTTGAACTTATCAAGAAAATAGCTATCTATTTGCTCAACTAAATCAGTACGATCTTGATTGCTCTTGTCTATACGCCGTTTTAGTAATAATGCTGCTTTAGGATTAATATCGGGGTCTCGGATGATGTCTTCAAGATGCCACTGAACAGTGTCTATCCAACACTTTTTATATAAACTATTCTCTATAGTCCCAGCACTATATGGGTTGTTTTCTATAGTATCAACATCATCCAAAAGGTGATAATCATTTATCGCCTTGTTGAATATAGAATTGCAAAGGTTGGTAAATGACATAAAGGTTAAAAGGTGTGTTTTTTATATATCTGCAAATTTAATACTTTTTTGCATAAAACCAAGAAATAA
>JAJQAI010000205.1 GCA_021203915.1 Prevotella sp.
ATACATACCTACTAACTATAGCCTTTTCTAATTTGATAGAAAATAACTGTAAATACTCTAAAGATAACTCCTCGTTTGTTCAAATTTCCTATTGGGATAAGTGGACGATTATCCGTATGTCCGATGATGGAATAGGTATGACAGAAAAGGATTTAGAGAATCTCTTTAAACTCTTTTATCGTGGAGAGCAAGATGGCGTTGTTGAGGGGCATGGTATTGGTATGGCTCTTTCACAAAAGATTATCAATACCCATGATGGGAATATAGCAGTACATTCAGAAAAGGGTAGGGGAACAACCTTTGTTGTTCAACTTCCTCATCTTTAAAATTTCCTGGGAAAAGAAAAAACTTTTTTTTAAGAGCTTTCAATCTCTGAAAGCTCTAGCCAACGCATTTCCTTTATATCAAGCTCTTCAATAACCTTTGGTAAACGAATAGATTTTTGGGTTAGTTCCTCGCCTCTTAAATTTCCGCTTGAAAGCTCCATCTCAAGAGTTTCTCTTTCTTTTTGTAAAAGGTTTATATCCTTTTCTAGATTCTCCATTTCTTGTCTTTCTTTAAAGGATAGCTTTTTTCGCTCCTTTTTAGGTTTTTCTTTGCTTCGAGATTCCTTTTTTGGAGAGTTTTTTTCTTTTTCTTTTTCACAAAGCGATAGCCACTCGCGATATTGAGTATAGTTGCCTGGGAAATCATCTACTTTTCCATCACCTTTAAATACAAGCAAGTGGTCAACTATCTTATCCATAAAGTATCTATCGTGGCTAATGATAATTACGCAACCCGGGAAATCTATTAAGTACTTTTCAAATATATTTAGAGATTGAATATCCAAATCATTGGTAGGCTCATCTAAAACTAAAAAGTTAGGATTCTTCATTAGTGTGCAACATAACTGAAGTTTACGCTTTTCTCCTCCACTTAGTTTATATATATAGTCGCTTTGCTCTTCATGAGAGAATAAAAAATGTTGAAGGAACTGCTTAGAAGAAACTGTCCTGCCAGCACCTAAGTTAACCTCTTCGGCAATGTCAGTTACAAAATCTATAACTTTTGCCCCCTCATTTAGCTTTATACCCTCTTGGGAAAAATAACCAAACCTTACTGTACTACCTATATCAATACTACCTAAGTCTGGTGCTTCTAAACCTAAAAGCATTTTTATAAATGTCGTCTTACCAGTTCCATTATCACCAACGATACCCATCTTCTCATATCGAGAAAATATGTAATTAAAATCCTTAAGTATTACTTTAGAAGAAAAACTTTTTTTTACCCCGTGAAAATAAAAGATTTTTTTGCCTATGTATACATCCGTTGATTTTAAATTTAGCTCTCTTTCCGCAATTAAAGAGCGTGCTCTTTTTTCAAGTTCATAAAAGGCTTCTTCACGGGAGCGTGCTTTGTGGGCTCTTGCCTGCGGCATTCTTTTCATCCATTCAAGCTCTCTTTTATATATGGTGTTAACGCGTAAAGCTTCAGACTTCGCACTCTCCAAGCGTTCTTGGCGTTTTTCTAAGTAGTAGGCGTAATTTCCATGATATTGATATAGTTTACCATCATCTATTTCAAGGATATCAGTTGATACCTTATCCAAAAAGAACCTATCATGAGTTACCATAAGTAGAGTTTTTCCGCCCTTTGACAGAAAACCTTCAAGCCATTCTATCATGCTAAGATCTAGATGGTTGGTAGGCTCATCTAAAATTAGCATATCAGGCTCAGTAATAAGCACTCTAGCTAGAGCAACTCTTCGCTTAAGTCCACCGCTTAAGTTTTCTATTTTTTCATCTAAATCATTTATTTTAAGACGCGTTAAAATCTGCTTGGCTTTAAGAAGTTTATCTTCGTTGTCCTCGCTATTAAAGCATGCCTCAATAATGGTTGAATTTGGCTCTAAAAAGGGCTGTTGCTCAAGATATCCAATTTTTAAATCCCTTCTTCTTACAATCTTTCCACTATCATAACTTTCTTTGCCCGTTAGAATTGAAAGTAAAGTGGATTTTCCCGTTCCATTACGAGCAATCAAACCTATTCTTTGGCGCTCTATAATGCTAAAACTAATATCCTCAAATAAAACCCTAATTCCGAAGGATTTAGTTAAGCCTTTAACATCAATATATGGTTGGGTATTTGCCATATTGCTTTTTTTCTTTTGGGCTGGGCCTACTTAGGAAAAATAAGTGGGAGAGAGGAAACTTTATTCTTTAAGGCTCTTATTTATACTATCAATGTATGATAGGATATCATCTCTTCCGGTTTTCTCAATGCTACTTGATACAAAATATGGGGGTAACTCTTCCCATGTTTCATTGAGTTTATCTATATATTGGGTTACAGCTTGATTTACCTTCTGAGTACTTAGTTTATCGGCCTTTGTAAAAACTAAAGAAAAAGGAATTCCATTTTGACCAAGCCAAGAGATAAAATCAAGATCGATTTTTAGTGCCTCGTGTCTTATGTCTATTAGCACGAATACGTTAACTAATTGCTCCCGAAAAAGAATATATGAGTTTATCATCTCATCAATCTTTTTCTGCGTGTTTTTAGAGCGTTTAGCATAACCGTAGCCCGGTAAGTCAACAATATACCACTCGTTATTTATGATAAAGTGATTTATTAGAAGAGTTTTCCCAGGAGTAGAGGATGTTTTGGCTAGTCCTTTATGGTTGCAAAGCATATTTATTAAAGAAGACTTCCCAACATTGCTACGCCCGATAAAGGCATATTCGGCTTTAACATCCGTTGGGCAAGTTTTAAGGCTTGGACTGCTAAAAACGAATTCTGCTTTCCAAATTTCCATATTACCCCCGAAAAAAATGATTAAAAAAGAAATTATTTGCCGTGCTTCTCTTTTTCTTCTGCTTTAAGTTTTTTGAGAAGATCGCTTGCAAATATAAAATCAGTTAGTCTTTCATTGTCTGAGTCCATAACATCGGCACTAACACCCTGCCATTCTTTTTGTCCTTCGTAGATGAAAAGAATATTTTCACCTATACCCATTACTGAGTTCATATCATGCGTATTTATTATGGTTGTTATATTGAACTCTTTGGTTATGCTATGAAGTAGTTCATCTATTACCAGTGAAGTCTTTGGGTCAAGTCCAGAGTTGGGCTCATCACAAAATAAATATTTAGGATTTAGAGCTATGGCACGAGCTATTGCAACGCGTTTTTGCATACCTCCGGATATCTCACCGGGGAATTTATCCTCTGCTTCTGAAAGATTTACTCTATCTAAACATGTTCTAGCTCGTTTTATGCGGTCTCTAAGATTTAATCTAGAGAACATATCCAAGGGAAACATTACGTTTTCAAGCACGGTTAGAGAATCAAATAGTGCAGCTCCTTGGAAAATCATCCCCATCTCTCTTCGGAGAAATATTTTCTCCTTTTTACTCATGGTAATGAATTCACGTCCATCGTAGAGTACCTCGCCACTTGTTGGCTCAAGTAATCCTACGATATTTTTCATAAGTACGGTCTTTCCAGAACCACTTTGTCCAATGATAAGATTTGTTTTCCCTTCATCAAAAACAATGCTGATATCACGGAGTACTTCCTTTTCCCCGAATGATTTACTAAGATTCTTTATTTCAATCATGCCTTTGAGAGGATTTGGGTTAGGAATACATCGGAGAATAGAATAAGAATACTGCTTGTTACAACAGCATTAGTACTAGACTTACCTACCTCTACGCTACCGCCATCAACAGAGTATCCATAATATGAGGATACACTTGAGATTATAAAGGCGAAGAACAAACTCTTTATAATGCTCATATATACAAACCATGGGTTAAACTCGTGTTGTAAACCTATGGTTAAATCGTCAGGACTTATTACCCCGCCAATGTATGCAGTGGCATACGCACCAATTATTCCCGATGCAGTACTGAAGATGACAAGGAAAGGCATTATTGTAATCATTCCTAGTATCTTAGGAAGAATTAGGTAGTTAGCAGAGTTAACACCCATAATGTCTAGTGCATCAATCTGTTGGGTAACCCTCATTGTACCAATTTCAGATGCAATGTTAGATCCTACTTTTCCAGAGAGGATTAAACACATGATTGATGAGGAAAACTCAAGAAGTAATATCTCACGTGTGGTATATCCGGTTATAAAGTGAGGCATCCATGGGCTTTGTATGTTGAGCTTTATTTGTATACAAATTACTGCTCCGATAAAGAAAGATATAATAAGTACAATACCAATAGAGTCAATACCCAGGGCAGACATTTCCTTAATATACTGTTTAAAGAACATACGCATACGCTCTGGGCGTGCGAAAGTTCGACCCATCAACACAAGGTAATCACAAATTTGCGCAAGATAATTTGTTAAAAGCATTTTTAATGTCAAAAACTATAAAAATGG
>JAJQAI010000210.1 GCA_021203915.1 Prevotella sp.
GTTTTTAAGCAAACTTTAATGGGAGTTAGTCCAAAGGGTTTACACTTAAGAGCTATAATAGTTACGATTATGGTTTTTCTTTCTTGTAATTTCCTTTCGGCTCAACAAAGTGATTCTCTTCAGGTTGTAGATGAGCAATTACTAACGGATGAGGGTGATGGGACTTTAGATTCTCAAACGGGGAATAATCTTATAGATACTATGGACACAAGTGGGATGCTTGACTTAGATATGGATGAGTTTTCGTCCCAAGAAGGCGTTGGTTTTTATAAAGGGCTTAAGGTTAAGTTTATAGAAGGTAACGCTGGCTTTATGTCACTTGTTGCCATAATCTTAGTTCTAGGTCTTGCCTTTTGTATTGAAAGGATAATATATTTAACTCTTTCTGAAATAGATGCAAAAAAGCTACTTTCAGATGTTGAGCCTCTTATTTTAGAAGGCCAGATTGATGAGGCTAAGGAAATCTGCCGTAATACACGTGGGCCCGTTGCTTCTATTTGCTATCAAGGTCTTTTACGTATTGATGAGACGATGGAAGATATCGAGCGGAGCATAACATCTTATGGTTCGGTGCAATCAGCTAACTTGGAAAAGGGTTGCTCATGGATTACACTATTTATAGCCATGGCTCCATCGCTGGGATTCTTAGGCACAGTAGTTGGTATGGTGATGGCCTTTGAGCAGATACAACTAGCAGGTGATATTAGTCCTACAATTGTTGCCTCTGGTATGAAGGTAGCCCTAATTACCACAATCTTCGGTATTATTTGCGCTTTAGTGCTTCAGATATTTTACAACTACATCCTCTCTAAAATAGAACATCTTACAAGTCAAATGGAAGAATCAGCCATTAGCTTACTAGATGCAATAATGAAATATAAGCTTTCAAAATGATGCCACTGTTTTCTTCTAGAATAAAATCTAGTAGGCAAGGACGTGTATCAACACTTGTCCTATACGCTCTTATTGCTATAACGGTGATTCTTTTTTGTTGTTTTTTCTTTATTGGCTATGATAGGGTGTATGAAGAAAATCCTATGTTTCTTTCGCCCGTTTTAACCGATGTAGTTCTTATTTTTGTTCTATTGCTAGTTCTATCTACTATTGTTATAACTGCTTGCTCGGTTTATGTGTCCATAAAAAGAAGGAATTCTGCTTCCAATGAGGTTAACAATATACCAGAAAATAAAATTATACTTTTTACTGCTTTGTTTTTAGCCCTATGCCTTATAGTAACATTTTGTCTAGGCTCTAGTGAGGCTATTAAAGTCAATGGCAGTTTATATGAGGATACATTTTGGCTTAAGACAACGGATATGTTAATCATAACGGGTGAGATTATGCTTATTGTTGCTATTATTGGTGTAGCACTTGGCCTTTTAGGTTTGGGAAGGAGAATTAAAAAGAAACCATTTTTAAAATAACCAATAGAAGTTAAGAGAGATTTTTTCCTCAAGATGATTGAAAGACGTAAAAGACATATAGTACCACTGATAAATACAACCTCAACGGCTGATATATCTTTTATTTTGCTTGTTTTCTTCCTTCTTATGACATCAATGGATGTTGACAAAGGACTACTTCGTCAGTTACCTAATGTGGATGATAGTGAAACTCAAAATATTGAAGATATAAAAAAAGAAAATATTTTAAGCATTAAAATAACACCCTCGGGCGGTATTCTTCTTGATGGAGAAGAAGTTAAAATCAGTGATGTTTGCTCACGGGCAATGGACTTTATTTTAAAGTCTTCTAATCCAAAAGAATCGATAATAGCTATTGAGGCTGATAAGGACGCTTCATATGAGAGCTTCTTTAATGTTCAAAATGAGCTTATATCATCTTACAACACTATAAGAGATAACTACGCAAAACGTTCCCTTGGAAAGCCTTATGCTCTTTGTACCACAGATGAGCGTGAAAAAATAAGAGAGCTTTATCCTCAAAGAATAGCTGAGGTTGAAGCAATTGAAGAAAAATAAAAAAAATGACCCTTTTTAGACGACCAAAACGAGAAGTTCCACAACTAAATACGGCAACTTTGCCGGATCTTATATTTGTTGTGTTGTTCTTCTTTATGGCTGTTACACATATGCGAGAGGTAACCCTAAAAGTAAAATATAGAGTACCTCAAGGAACTCAGCTTACAAAACTTACTCGTAAGTCAGCCGTTACTTATGTATATATTGGTAAAACTGATCAAGGTGGAACATCACGCATTCAGGTAAATGATAAGTTTGCTGACATCCCAACGGTTATTGACTATGTAACCCAAGAGCGTGAGAGGATGTCACCAGAGGATGCCCAAATGATGAGCGTTTCTGTTAAGGCTGACGTTGAGACTCCAATGGGGATAATTTCCCAAGTTAGAAGCGGGCTTATTAAGGCAAATATTCCACGCATTAACTATTCGGCAATGCAAAAAAAACGTACTGCCAAAAAGGCAAAAAATTAAAGAAAAAATAAATCTTAAAACTTTTACGATATGGCACATCATGATTTAGACTCATTGGACAAGAAAATACTGCGTCTTATTGCTGAGGATGCACGTGTCCCATTTCTAGAGGTGGCTAGAATTTGTAATGTTAGTGGAGCGGCTATTCATCAAAGAATCCAAAAACTCTACCACCTAGGAATTATAAGAGGCTCAAAGTTTATAATTGACCCAGAAAAGATAGGTTATGAAACTTGCGCATATATTGGAATCAACTTAAAAAACCCAGAGGCTTTTGGTGGGGTAATTGAAGCCATTGAGCAAATGCCTGAGGTTGTGGAATGTCATTACACTACTGGTGATTATGATATGTTTATCAAAATCTATGCAAAGAACAATCACCACCTACTTAACTTTATTCATGATAAACTTCAACCTTTAGGATTAGCACGTAGTGAGACTATAATCTCCTTTAATGCAGCCTTTGAACGTCAAATTCCTATTGCTGACTTTGACGATGATGAAGAAGAGGAAGTTCAAACTGAAGGCCTATAGTTAAACTTTATCTTTCATAATCAATGAAAGAATAACTATAGGCGTGCTTTTCATCTTGAGGAAGCTCCTCTTTTTTTACCTCTTTCCAATCATCATACTCGGGGAAGAATGTATCTGCCTCTTTAGGTGTATCATCAATTAAAGTAAGACAAAGTTTATCGGCAATCCCGATGCTTTGTCTATATAGACTTTCTCCCCCAATTATAAAGACTTTCTCATCCCTTTTGCAAGCCTTAAGGGCATCCTCAAGTGTGCTATAACATTCACACAAAGGGAAGTCTCTTTTTTCTTTGCTTAGCACAATGTTACGTCTTAAGGGAAGAGCCCCTTTGGGAAGAGATTCAAAGGTCTTTCTTCCCATTATTATAGTGTGATTTGTAGTTAGGCTCTTAAAGCGCTTTAAATCATTAGGAAGCCAGTAAAGAAGTTTCCCTTGGTAGCCTATTGCACGATTTTTTGCTACAGCTGCTATAATTATTATCTGCATAGTTTAGTTTTTTCTTTAGACACTTACCTTTCCTGGAATATGTGGCCAAGGGTCATAACCTTCCAAAGAGAAGTCTTCATATTTAAAGCTAAATAAGTCTTTAACATCTGGGTTTATTACCATTTTTGGTAGTGGTCTTGGCTCACGGGTTAGTTGAAGTTTTACCTGCTCAAGGTGATCTAGATAAACGTGCGTATCTCCTGTTGTATGGATAAATTCTCCCATCTTTAATCCTGTTACTTGTGCCATCATCTGAAGCAGTAGGGCATAGGATGCAATATTAAAAGGTACACCTAAAAAAGTATCTGCACTACGCTGATAAAGCTGTAAGCTAAGCTTTCCGTTTGCAACATAGAACTGGAAAAGGCAGTGGCATGGGGGTAGCTTCATTTTATCTATATCGGCAACATTCCACGCACTAACAATCATTCTTCTAGAGTCGGGAGAGTTTTTTATCTGCTCCAAAATATTCTTTATTTGATCTATGTGCCCGCCACTATAATCTGGCCAAGAGCGCCATTGATGACCATAGATAGGGCCGAGCTCACCATTTTCATCTGCCCACTCGTTCCAGATTCTTACTCCGTTTTCTTGAAGATATTTTACGTTTGTATCACCATTAAGGAACCACAAAAGTTCATAGATTATGGACTTTAGATGAAGTTTCTTTGTTGTCAGTAGTGGAAAGCCATCATCCATTGAAAACCTCATTTGGTGCCCAAATATACTTATTGTACCAGTTCCTGTACGATCAAGCTTTTTAGTCCCCTCGGTTGTTATTTTTTTAAGTAGGTCTAGGTATTGTCTCATATTTTTTTAGTTTTAATTTTCAACGATATCTATATGTTCTTTGTTTAAATATGATGTAAGAATTTTATATTCTGTAG
>JAJQAI010000199.1 GCA_021203915.1 Prevotella sp.
CACTTATTTCTTTATTCCCTTATATGCCTTATTAAGTCCTGCAACAACCTCGTTTGTGATATCAAAACTCTTGTCTGCTAAAAGGATGTTATCACCGGCCTTACTAAGAATCATATTGTATTTCTTATCCTTGTTGTAAACAGAGAGGTAGTGCTGCAAGCTATCGCGTAGTGCGTTGTTGTATTTGTCCGTTTCAGTTTGAAAATCTTGGTATAGCCTCTGTTGTAAAGCTTGAAGGTCAGCATTTTGTTTTTGTAGACTTGCTTGAACACTTTCGGCTTGCTGTTGGGTATACTTGTTGCTTTGTATATCCTGCTGGAATTTGTTTACTGCGGCCTGTAGTGCGCTTTCCTTGTCCTGCAGAGTCTTTTGTATGTTTTGTCCCTTCTTTTCAATAATATCTGAAAAATCCTTGCAGAAATTATATTGTGACATTAGGGAGTCAACCTCTACGTAAGCAATTTTAAATTTGCTGCCAGCTGAGCTATCGGTTGAAGACTTTTGTTCTACCTTAGGTGCTTCATTGTTGCATGATACCATAAAAATCGCCATAAGTGCGATAACTGTCATCCAAGAGATAGTTTTTTTCATGTCTAATGTTTAATTTTTAATAAAAGTTTTTTTCTGTTTGACGTACTTCAACATCTTGTTTAAGCACGCAATGTATCCCTTTGTTTTTTAGGGCTTTATTGTCGGAAATATGTTGTGAAGAAAACCTTCCTCCCTTCTTAAGTATTATTCTTACTGAAAGCAACAAAATTGCTATAGCAATTATTAACACCCCTATGAGAAAATTTTCTACCATTTTTCCTAAATTTGCATGCAAAGATAGTGTAAACTCAGGGAAGCACAAAATAATTTTGCTTATTTTATTACCCCAAAAGAAAAACTTTGAAATCTCGTTTTTTATGAATATTAATGAACTAAAACCTCAGAGCGTATTTGAGCACTTTGCTCTTATAAACAAGATTCCGCGTCCGTCCAAACATGAAGAGAAAATGATAGAGTTCTTAAAAGAATTTGGACAAAAAAGAAATCTTGAAACAAAAGTTGATTCTACCGGCAATGTTTTAATTAGGAAAAAGGCTTTCCCTGGATATGAGCATCTTAAGACCCTAATTCTGCAAAGTCATATGGATATGGTTTGCGAAAAGCTAGTTGATGTTGATATCGACTTTTTAAACGATGGAATAAGTACGTTGATTGAAGGTGATTGGCTCAAAGCTAAAGGAACAACTCTTGGGGCTGATGATGGTATAGGTTGTGCTATTGAACTTGCCATTTTAAGTGATGAAAACATTGAACATGGACCTATAGAGTGCGTTTTTACCCGTGATGAAGAAACAGGTCTTACTGGTGCCTATGGTATGGATAAGGATTTTATGAAAGGAGAAATGCTTATCAACTTAGATAGTGAGGATGAAGGTCAGTTCTTTATTAGTTGTGCAGGTGGTGTAACTACAACGGCTAGATATAAATTTTCTCGCCTTGAGGTGGAGAAGGATTTTTTCTTTTTAAAGCTTAGCCTTAAAGGTCTTCATGGAGGCCATAGTGGTGATGATATCAACAAAAAATTTGCTAATGCCATTAAGCTACTTGCTCGTTTTATGTACCTTGTGCAAGAAAGGTATTCTCTTAGGCTTTCAAGCTTTAATTCAGGTCGTATGCACAACGCTATTCCAAGAGATGGGGAAGTGGTTTTTGCTGTACCAAGTTGTTATAAAGAAAATGTAAGTGCTGACTTAAATGTTTTCTTTTCTCAAGTTGAGGAAGAATTTCATATTACAGAGGATGGGATTAAATTTTCTCTTGAAAGCTGGAAAAATGAAAAAGTACTTCCACTTGAGGAAAGTAAAAAGTTTATCCTAGCCCTTCAAGCAATTGCTAATGGTCCTCTTGCAATGTGTCAAGATAAGGCTTTGGAGTGGATGGTTGAAACTTCTAGTAATATAGCTAGTGTGGTAACTAAAGAAGATGAAATAAGGGTTGTAACATCTCAACGCTCTAATGTGATGAGTAACTTAGAAAATATGGGTAATACTATTAAGGCCCTATTTATACTATCCGGAGCTGAAGTATCACAGGATAGTGCTTATCCAGCTTGGAAGATGAACCCCAAAAGCACTCTTACCGATATTGTTGTACAAACGTATAAGAAGCTCTTTAAACAAGAACCTAAGGTTATTGGTATACATGCAGGCCTAGAGTGTGGTCTTTTCTCTGAAAAATATCCCCATCTTGATATGGTATCAATGGGCCCAACTCTTAAGGGAGTACACTCTCCCGATGAGCGACTCTATATCCCGAGCGTTAAGAAGGTTTGGGATCACCTGCTTGAAATAATGAAAAACATCCCTAAAAAATAAATCCAGATAGCATGTTTAAGTATTTAAAAGTAGCTTTCTTTGCCGTCCTATTTACCTTACTTGTTAATAGTTGCGGCCAACGCCACAAGGCAGAAGGAGTAATCGAGGAATTCTTAAAAGAGAATCTCGAGACAAGTAAGTATTCTCTTAATGTATTAAAGGTGGATTCAACCCACTTTCTTTCTGATAGTATACTTAGCGTGATGAAGGAAAATGCTAGAAAAAGTGAATTCTTTAAAGAAAATATAAATTACGCTCAAAAAACTCCATCAAGAAAGTACTTCTATGCTAGAACAAAGATGTATATCCAAAAGGACACTCTTAGACTTACGTTTTATTTAGATAGTGAAATAAAAGGCGTGCTTGCCTTTAAAGAAGACTAAGAAGAAGACATTAAACGCCTTCTTCTTCGATATCTAAACTTAGATCTATATCTAAGCGTTTATCTTTTTTGATACTAATGCTTCCGGTTTTTGATAGGGTAATTATTAGCGGTATGTACTCATCGCTAAGTATATCGGGCAGTCCTACACTAGCTGCAAATTGAAGACAATCCTGCTCAATTTCTTCTAAAACAATCCCTAAAAGAGCACTCTTTTTCATGTAGCTTTCGCTAATAAAATTTGCGAAGTCGGACTTGGTAAATGTCTTATCAAAGAACACTCTACCATCTTCTAGTGAGACGTAAATTGAAATTTTATTATCAAAATATTCTTTATCTTCTTGTTCAACTATTGGAAGATCCTCATCTGCTTGACGATCAATTTTAACCAAGAATTTCTCTCCTTGCCAATCGATAGTTTCAGTGTAACTTGATGGCTGCATCATTTCCGGAGCAGCTGGCTTTTGCTCAACAGGCTTTTGAGCAATTATATCGGTTGTTTCCTTCTTTTTATTGCAAGAAAAAAGGATTGGTGTTGCTAATAGAAAGAATAAAAGTAATTTTTTAAGTTTCATATTTTTTTAGCTTTAAATTGCTTGGTTTTTCTTTTTTACTTGGAACTATCGATATTTTTTATCTACCCCTTTAGGGCTATATAGTTTTTCTTTTTTTCACCACAAAGGTAATATTTTCTTTATTAGTTGAAAGCCTAAAAGAGCTAAAACTTTTTTTCTTTAGAGGAAAGCGCAAATCTTCAAGCTTGAGGGATAAATATGAGAGAAAAATATTTTTTTTGCGTAATTTTGTGGACACTATTTAAAAGTATACTTGTTTGTTAGTCAAGATGAAAAGACTTTTGATACTTCTTTTACCTTTGGTTTTGATGCTATCTTCTTGTTTAAAGGAAAGCCCTAGTTTTTCGCCTAAAGATAGTAGTAATCAGTTACCTATGATGGTAATGAAGATAAAGAAGTGTGCCAAGCTATATACCTCTGAATTTAAAGTACATAAGATTATAACCCACGAGGATCAACTTAAGCTTAAGGGCACTTTTCTTCAGCAAAAGTTTAATATAACCCTTCCTATGACATCAAGGAAGATTGCTATTCCTATGGATGCGACCCTAAAAGCATATATAGATTTTGAGGATTTCTCAGAAAAAAATGTAATCCTTAAAGATGGCAAAATAGAGATAGTCCTTCCGGACCCAAAGGTTGAGCTTACAGATAGTCGTATTGACCATAAAGAAATTATGCGTTATGTTTCTTTTATGCGTTCTAACTTTTCTGACTCTGAAATGACTAACTATGAAAATCAAGGTAGGGCCGCAATACTTTCTAGCCTTCCGGATTTAGGTATTATAGATGTAGCTATGGAAAATGCTGCCCATACTCTAGAGCCAATGTTACAACAAATGGGATATAATGAGGAAGATATTACTATTACATTTAGAAAGAAGTTTACCCTAAATGACTTACCACTTCTTTTAGAAGAAAACAAAGAGAATTATGGAAAATAGTGATACCTCATATAAGGAAAAGAAAAAAAATACGCGTAAAGGAAAGTTACGCCTTTTTCTTGGGATAGTTATTGCTGTTATCCTTATAATCATAGT
>JAJQAI010000037.1 GCA_021203915.1 Prevotella sp.
GTTTATTATTTAAGCAAAATGGTATTATCTGGTAGATTCTTTATAGTATCGGCTTTAATAGTGTCACCCATCGCAACAGGTTTACCATTGCTTGTTTGGTTTACCACACTTTGACCTTCTTGAGCGCCCTTAGGTCTAAAGGCTACTTGAGCTGCATTACCAAGGGTTAAAACGATTGCCACAATAGCTGCAGCCTTAAATAGTGGCATAAGTTTTTGAGTAATGGTCATCTTTCGTGCCTTAACAGGCTGAGGCTCTTCAATAATAGCCATTAGGCGCGCATCAAAATCTTCGCCCAAATTTACAGTCTTCCTATGGTCTTGTTCAAACACAAACAAATCTTTATATTTCATTAGACCAATAGGAACATCTTTTTGGCTAAAGAACGAGCGTAGGATATCCTCCTCACTAAGCGTTGTCTCGCAGTTCCAATAACGCTCTAAGAGCTGTTCTATATACTTATAGTCCATCTTTGTCGTACTGCTGATACTTTTGTTTTACCGTTTGTCTTGCTCTAAAGATATTGACCTTTACTTGTTCTTGAGAGATTCCTAGAATCTTGGCTATTTCGCGATAACTCTTACCTTCAAAATCACGCAAGTGCATGCAACTTTTCTGTTTCTCTGGAAGTTGATCCACAATACGTTTAACTATCTCCATCCTATCCTTAGAATGCATAGTTTCATAAGGATCTGCTACCATATCAGCCACAGCTAAATTCTCTTCGATGGGTAGAAAAGAACTCGAGCCTAAGTGTTTTAAGCGGTCAAGCGAGAGGTTTCTGCATATAGTTAAGCTAAATGCCTCAATTGAAGATATACTATCCCAATCCTCTCTCTTATTCCAAACTTTTATCAGCGTATCCTGCACTATGTCCTCTGCCTCCTCGCGGCTTAACGTAATTCTCAACGCCAAGCGATAAAGGATGTTTTTTAGTGGCAAGACATCATTGCGAAAACTGATATTTTTCATCTAGCCTCCTATTTTAAGGACGATTTAGAAAGAGAAAAGTTACAAGATTAAGGTATATTAACAAAAAAACAATGAAAACTTAGACAAAGAATTCTAACTTTTTTCTTGCTCTTTTTTTGAAGGAACAATCATTGTTCCATGAAGCCCGTCTATTTTAGTGACTTTGGTTATATTGACCTTGCTCACCCCAGAGGCTATCGCATCAAAAGCATTCTCTATCTTTGGAAGCATTCCATCGCTAATAACACCTTGAGAGGAAAGTTTTTCAAAATCTTCTGGAGTAATTATTGGTATTAGGCTATCTTCATTGTTTACGTCTTTAAGCACACCTTCTTTTTCAAAACAGAAGATTAGCGTTACATCGTACGTCTTTGAAAGAGCTTTAGCCACTGCTGAAGCAATAGTATCTGCATTGGTGTTAAGAAGTGAACCTTTGCCATCATGGGTAAGAGGAGCTATGACGGGGGTAATCCCATTTTCTATTAGAAGGCTTAGCTTTTCAGCATCAACTCTATCAACGTCTCCAACAAAACCATAGTCAATATCCCCTACTTCTCTTTTATGCGAAGTAATTATGTTAATATCTGCACCGGTAAGACCCAAAGCATTAACTTTCGAGGCCTGTAAATGAGCTACAACTCTTTTGTTTACCAGTCCTGCGTAGACCATTGTTACAATCTCTAGGGTCTTTTCATCGGTAATTCTACGGCCTGAGTTCATTTTGGTTTCAACGCCAAGGCGTGAGGCAAAAAAAGTAGCTAATCTGCCTCCGCCATGAACGAGTATTTTGTAACCTTGGAGTTGACTAAAATCCTTAACAAGCCCTAGAAGGGCTTGTTGATCCTCTAGGATGGCCCCACCTACCTTAACTATGGTCAGTTTTTCTTTCATATATAGCTAAAAAAGGCTTTCCTTTTCACTCCAAATAAGTGTATCCATAGAGTCCCGAACGATAGTTAGAAAGGAATTCCTTTCCTTCTTCAAGCGTTATCTTACCTTCACGAACACTCTTGGTTACCCACATTTCAAGTTGCCTTACCAATTTCTTTGGACTATATTGAACGTACTGAAGAACTTCCGCTACAGTCTCACCATCAATAACTTGATCGATATGATAGTGACCATCCTTTATGGTTATATGTGCAGCATTTGTGACACCAAAGAGATTGTGCATATCACCTAGAATCTCTTGATAAGCTCCAACTAGGAAAACACCAAGATAATAGGGCTCTGACTTGCGAAGCGTGTGTACTGGAAGGATATTAGATATATTGCGGTTCGTAACAAAATTTATTATCTTTCCATCACTATCACAGGTAATATCTTGAAGCGTAGCACTGCGAGTGGGACGATCATCAAGGCGTTGCAGTGGCATAATGGGGAACACCTGATCCAAAGCCCACACATCAGTAAGAGATTGGAATAAAGAGAAATTACAGAAATATTTATCAGCTAGTAGCTTGTCCAAAGACTTTAATTCCTCTGGCTTGTGTTTAAGACCCTTAACTAGCGAATTTACTTCTCTACAAAGAGTCCAATACATTCTTTCAATCTCAGCTCTAGTTCTTAGGTCAACTATTCCATGACTAAAAAGATCAAGAGCTTCCTCACGTATTTGTTGAGCATCATGCCAATCCTCTAGCATAGTACGGACATTGAGGTCCTCCATTATAGCAAAGAGGTCTTTAACTAATTGATGGGAATTCTCACTTGGCTCAAAGTCATCATCCATCTCTGGTAAAGAAGCTGTCTCAAGAACATCAATTACTAGTACTGAGTGATGTGCTGAAAGAGAGCGCCCACTTTCTGTTATAATGTTGGGGTGACTTAGACCATTTAAATCGGCTGCTTCCACAAAAGTTGAAATACAGTCGTTTACATACTCTTGTATTGAATAGTTCACACTGCTCTCGCTATTAGGAGAACGTGTTCCATCGTAATCTACACCAAGACCACCACCGCAATCAACAAACTCTACATTATATCCCATTTTATGGAGTTGAATATAGAAATGTGAGGCCTCACGAAGTGCGGTCTGAATACGACGTATCTTTGTAATCTGACTTCCGATGTGGAAATGAATCATTCTTAGGCAGTCCTTCATTTCCTTTTTGTCTAGTATCTCAAGAGCATTGAGTAGTTCTGAGCTAGTTAGTCCGAACTTACTTGCATCACCTCCACTTTCTTCCCATTTGCCACTTCCAGAAGAAGCTAGTTTTATACGTATGCCAAGATTTGGCTTTACTCCTAACTTCTTTGCTGCACGAGCAATCGTTTCTAGTTCATTGAGTTTTTCAACTACAATAAAAATTCTCTTACCCATCTTTTGGGCTAGTAGAGCAAGTTCTATGTAGCTTTGGTCCTTATAGCCATTACAAATAATGAGAGAGTCTGATAGGCTTTGAACAGCTATCACAGCATGAAGTTCTGGCTTTGAACCTGCCTCTAAGCCGAGATTAAATTTCTCTCCATGAGAGATGATTTCCTCAACGACAGGTTTCATTTGGTTTACTTTGATGGGATAGATAATGAAATTCTCTCCCTTAAAGCCATATTCATCAGCGGCCTCCTTAAAACAACTCCAAGTCTTTTCAATCCTACTATCAATGATGTCGGGGAAACGGAGTAAAACAGGAGTATTTACATCGCGTAGGGATAGTTCATCAATCACATCAATGATATCGATTTGCACATCGTCCTTATTAGGAGAGACGTATACATTACCTTTTTCATTGATACCAAAGAAAGACGTTCCCCAACCTTTGATGTTGTAAAGCTCATTTGAGTCTTCAATCGTCCATTTCTTCATCGCGAGTAAAGTTTTTAAATGTTAAGCATTTTCCGTAGGCTCTCTACAGAAGTCTTGATTTTATTATAATCATCAAGCATTGTAACATCATGCTTGTATTTTGCTTTAAGATAATACTTCTCGCGCGCCATGAGTTGTTCCTCGATGAATTGGCGCATTTCTTCGGGAGTTTTCCCCTTCAAGAGTGGTCTTACAGTCTTGCCCATCTTAAGATGTCCAAGAAGAACATCGGTTGAGGCCTTTAGGTAAACTGTATCACCTTGAGAGTTCATATAGTCCATGTTATCAAAGAAACATGGAGTACCTCCTCCACAACTTATCACAACATCCTCAAATTCTGCGACCTCATGCAATAGATTGCACTCAATCTTTCTAAAGCCATCCTCTCCATATTGAGAAAATAACTCAGAAATCGTCTTGCGCATTCTTTGCTCTATATACCAATCTAGGTCATAAAACTGAACTCCTAATTCCTTAGCTAGGACTTTACCAAGGGTTGTTTTCCCAGCCCCCATATAACCTAGAATGATTATTCTCTTCATTCTTTACTTCTTAGCGCTTTTAATTATTTCCAAACACTCAGCCATAGAGAGTTCTGAGGCTTTAGCGTGTTTTGCCTTGGGCAAACGATAATTTTTACCCTCATACACGATATAAGGACCATATCGCCCATTCATAATCTCTAGCTTTGGATCAGTTTCAAAAACCTTTATATGACGCTTTTTTTCTTGGTCGCGCTTCCCCTTTATTAGCTCTATAGCATCCTCAAGTGTTATGCTAAATGGATCCATAGTCTTTGGAATAGAGACATATTTATGGTCGTGCATGACATATGGGCCATATTTACCGAGACCAATTTGCACAGGTGAGTTTTCAAATTCTCCCACTATACGCGGTAATTTGAATAATTCTAATGCCTCTTCTAAAGTTATAGTAGCCATACTTTTATCCGCTGGCAGTTGAGCAAAGCGAGGTTTTTCTTTATCTTCTGCATTGCCTATTTGCACAACAGGACCAAAGCGCCCAATTTTCACAAAGATGGGTCTACCACTAGAAGGATCTATTCCCAACTCGCGCTCACCTACCTTATGTTTCTCTCTGGAATTCATAGACTTCTCAACGCTCGGGGCAAAGTCTTTATAAAAATTCTTTATCATCCCTGCCCATTGTGACTTACCCTCAGCAATATTGTCAAATTGGCGTTCCACTTTCGCTGTAAAGTTATAATCCATGATTGCTGGGAAGTTTTGCATCAAGAAATCATTGGTTACTATACCAATGTCAGTTGGGATAAGCTTACCCTTCTCTTTACCAAAGATTTCTGTTTTATCTTTGCTAGTTATCTTACCCGAAGACAAAGTATCTATGGTGCACCCTAACTCATGGCCTTTTATATCGCCTTTTTTTACGTATTCTCTTTGTTGTATTGTGCTAATTATTGGAGCATAGGTAGATGGGCGACCAATTCCTAGTTCCTCAAGTTTATGAACTAAGCTTGCCTCAGTGTAACGCAGTGGAGCTTGAGTATATCGTTGCGTGGAAGTTATCTGTTTGTATTGAAGGTTATCGCCCTTCTTAACAGAGGGCAAAATACTACTTTCTTCCTCTTTAGAGGAATCTTCCTCATCTAAAGACTCTCTATATACTTTCAAAAAGCCATCAAACTTAATTACCTCACCGGTAGCTATGAATTTCTCCTTTTTACCATCTACGCTAATGTTTAAGGTTGTTTTCTCCATCTGGGCATCAGCCATTTGGCTTGCAAGAGTTCTTTTCCAGATAAGATCATAAAGGCGTTTTTCCTGGTGTGTCCCCTCAATTTCCGTTTCTGTCATATAAGTAGGACGAATAGCCTCATGAGCCTCTTGTGCCCCTTTAGAGCTAGTTTGATACTGCCTTGGGCGGCTATATTGCTCTCCGTATAGATTAATAATTTCACTTTTGCAAGAATTGATGCAGAGTGAGGACAAATTTACAGAGTCAGTACGCATATATGTGATACGGCCACTCTCGTATAGCCGTTGAGCAACCATCATAGTCTGCGACACTGTAAATCCAAGCTTTCTAGCTGCTTCCTGTTGCAATGTTGAAGTAGTAAATGGAGGAGCAGGACTACGTTTTACTGGCTTCTTAACTACATCACTTATCTTAAATTCGGCCGTGTTACAATGCTCTAGAAATTCTAGGGCTTCCTTGCGTGTAGAAAAACGCTTGTCTAATTCTGTCTTAACGTCTTGAGACGTTCCGTCATCTAAGAGAACTGAAAATACTGCATTTACTCTAAAATAAGTCTCGCTCTTAAAAGCTTGAATTTCTCGTTCTTTATCGACTAAGAGTCTTACTGCAACACTTTGAACTCTTCCTGCTGACAAAGCAGGCTTAACTTTTCGCCATAAAACAGGGGATATTTTAAATCCAACTATACGGTCAAGCACTCTACGTGCTTGCTGAGCATTCACTAGGTTCATATCAAGCGAACGCGGATGCTTTATAGCATCTAATATAGCAGACTTAGTAATCTCGTGGAAAACAATGCGCTTGGTTGTATTCTCATCAAGCCCAAGTACCTCACAAAGATGCCATGAAATAGCTTCTCCTTCGCGGTCTTCATCAGAAGCAAGCCAAACAGTTTCTGCCTTTTTTGCATTATTCTTTAAATCTGTTACAATCTTTTTCTTTTCTGAAGGAATCTCGTAATCAGGCTTTAAAGTATCTAAGTCTATGCTTAGTTCTTTCTTTTTTAGATCTCGAATATGCCCATAACTAGACATAACCTTAAAATCATTACCTAAGAACTTTTCTATAGTCTTTGCCTTTGCAGGACTCTCTACAATAACCAAGTTCGTTTGCATTTCGGTGTTTTAGATTTTTGTTTAGGCCGCAAAAGTAAACAAAACTTTTACATACACCTTATATAAAAAGGAAGTTCCCCCTTTTTTTAGTTTTTTTACCTTTATTTAAGAAAATAAGGGTTGGGCGCATTTCTTTAGAAAATCTATCAAGATTTTCTAAGTCTAAAAGTGAAGTAATACCCTAGAAAAATAAATAAAAACTTTAAATCTGTGTCCCTCGCATCTTAAGATACTCATATAAAGCTTGTCTTACAGCACGAAGTCCAAAGAGTTCAGGATGGATATCTTCAGGAGCAACCCAAAGACAATCAGCTGCATCATCACCTGCCTCAAGTTGACTAACGTCCTCGACCTGACAAACAAAGAAAAGGTCAAGAATCTGTACATCAAGGCCAGAATAAAGATATTTGTTGGGTAGGCTGAAAAGGTATTTTACACCAGTTACTTTAAGTCCTGTTTCTTCTGCAACCTCTCTTACAACACTTTCTTCTGCAGTTTCTAAGATATCAACAAAACCTCCGGGTAAATCAAGTGTACCCTTAGATGGTTCATACTTGCGACGAGCAACTAACAACTCTCCTTTGCTATTGGTAATAAAAGCCACAACAGCTGCAGCAGGGTTCATAAAGTATTCAAAATCGCAATTTTCGCATTTTTTGCTCTTGGGTGAATTGGTCTCGAAATGATGACTACCACAAACGGGGCATCGCTCGAATTTGTCCAATAGATTCATAACTTTAGTTTTATCTTCTTTTAGGAATTGGGCATAGCGACAACAAAAAAGCCAATGTCACCATGAAAAAGGCCACAATCGTCATAAAGGGCATACTTATCTTTTGTGGGCATACTTCCTAGTATAGCCACACATAAAAGTGCAAGAATGCTTAAAAATCCTTTATTCACTTTAGTTAAGAGATTAGAAATGTTTACGGCGTTTAAACCATCTGCAATATTACAAAAAAAATATTTATCTTTGCACGATTCGTATTGATTATTTTCTTAAAAAGTAATTTTCTCGCCTTAATATGAGAGCGCTTAAATTAGTATTAATATTGGTGATGTTAACAGTTGCTCACGTAGCATTTTGCCAAGAGAGTTTTGATCTTAACCTATGGACTAGCAAACCAGAAGTTTCTAGTTCAAATAGTTTAGATACAGCTAAGATAAGAGTCTTTTTACCAGCAAAAGAAGATGCTACTGGACGTGCTGTAGTAATATGCCCCGGAGGTGGTTATGAGCACCTATCTATGGAGAATGAAGGGTATGATTGGAGCGGTTTTTTTTGTGGCATGGGAATAGCAGCAATAGTGCTAAAATACCGCATGCCTAATGGCAATCCAGAGGTTCCCATTTCAGATGCTTTCCAAGCAATAAGGGTTGTTAAAAGAAATGCTACACAATGGAATATAAATCCTAATGATATAGGTATAATGGGATTTTCAGCCGGTGGGCACTTAGCTTCAACCATAGCTACTCATCCTTCAAAGGATGCTAATCCTAATTTCCAAATTCTCTTTTATCCTGTAATAACCATGATGCAGGACATTACCCATAAGGGGTCTAGAGAGAATTTCCTTGGCAAGAGTCCTAAGAAAAAAGAAGAGATTCTTTATAGTAACGATACCCAAGTATCTCCTCTTACACCTAGAGCCTTTATAGCATTAAGTGATGACGATCACGCTGTCTTACCTGCCAATGGAGTAAACTACTACATGGAACTATATAAACACGACGTTCCTGCCACACTTCATGTGTATCTTTCAGGGGGACACGGATGGGGAAATAGAGATTCATTTAAGTATCACATAGAAATGCAAATGGATTTAAAAGCTTGGTTGAAAAGTTTCTAACTTTTTTTCGCGCTTAGCCATCTAATTTTTGGTAATGAAAAAAGGAATAAACCATATAGTAGCCCTAGTGGCATGCCTATCTTTAATGATAGTTGCATGCGCTGATGATGAGGACCATACTATACCTTCGATGAGAAATTATTCTGAGGGCTATCTTAAATCTTGTCTTAAAGATAAGGGTTGGAAGTGTGTTGAAGCGCATGAGGTTAAAAGTGATGGGTCCTTCGATAAAAAGGACTATTGGGAAGGAGTATATGAGGAAAGTCCTGACCAATACATGTTCCTTCCTGACACGATTGTAACCTTTACACTGATAGAAGATTACCCACTAGAGGGTTACACCAAAGACACATATACTTTCAACGAAGCAACAAATCAACTTTCCTCTAGCTCTAAAGAGATATTCAAAGTTCTTACTGTAGATGAAAACACCCTAAAGGTAATAAAGCATAATGGTGTTGATGAAAATGGCAAGGACATCTATCTATACTCAATATATAGAACAATGACTCCAGAGGAGCTATCTAATTACAAATCTAATTATATCTACGATATTGAAAGACTAGATAAGAATTATCCGCTACTTCCTGAAATGATAAGGATGATGGATGAGGATTTTTCTTATTGTATAGCTCCTAAAGGGTGGAAGTTTGTTGAGGCACATAAGGTGATGTGGTCTAAACGATATGATAAGAATGTACTCGTTACTAGCCCTGAGGAAGAGGCATATATGCCTATGGATTACATTATCAGCTCATCCTCAATAATGATTCTTCCTCATAAAAAAGATACGCTTAAAAGCTATCAACCAATCACCATAAAATACTCTTATCGTCCGAATAGTTCTTCTATTGTCTATGATGGCGGTACACTATTCTACATCCATGGCTTAACCGATGATACTCTAGAGGTAGTTATTGATTTGCCACATGATAAACAACAAGAAAGCTCTCAACTGTTTTGCTTATATAGAAGGATGACCAAAGAGGAAGTTGAAAATAGTCTCGAAGACTTATAAAGAATTTCTTTTTCCTTTAAAGGGCTTGACTTTCTTTATTTTCTTCTTAAAAACGGATTATGAGTTTTTCTCTTAGTACATATTTTCCACACTACAAATCCCTTTTTAAACTCGGTATTCCTATTGTTATAGGGCAAATAGGAAACGTCGTATTAGGCTTTGCTGATACGCTGATGATTGGTCATCATAGTACGCAAGAGCTTGCTGCTGCCGGCTTTGTTCTTGCTATGTTTGTCCTACTGCTTATCATCTCGCTAGGATTCTCTTTGGGACTGACCCCATTAGTGAGTAGTCTTAATGGTAGCTCCGAGATAAAACGAATTGGGGAAGTTTTTAAAAATAGTCTTTTTACAAACACTCTGCTTGCCATTGGGCTTATTTGTATAGCCCTCATCATTTATCTAAACATCCACCGTTTAGGCCAACCAGAAGAGCTCCTACCTTACATGAGAAGTTATCTTTTGATGAACATCTTAACTATACCTGCTCTTTGTTGGTTCAATTCTTTTAAACAATTCTTCGATGGAATCGGGGATACTAAAGTGCCAATGATAATAATCTTATTTGGTAACCTGCTCAATATCTTCCTTAATTGGGTTTTAATATATGGACATCTAGGGATGGTGGAACTCGGTCTTTTAGGTGCAGGTATAGCAACATTAATTGCAAGAAACTTGATGTTTATAGCTCTATGTCTAACCTTTGCTTCAAGAAGCCGGTATAGGCTTCATCGCAAGGGGTTCCTTTTGGGCAAAATAAACAAAAAGGATTTTCATAGGCTCTGCTCTCTTGGAATCCCAGTAGCCATACAACTTAGCTTAGAAACTTCTGCTTTTTCTTTAGCTGCAATTTTTGTGGGGTGGATTGGAACAACAGCCCTTGCTGCTCATCAGATAATGCTTACTATATCTCAAGTTCTATATATGATTTCTAGCGGCCTAGCCTCTGCCGTAGCGGTAAGGGTAGGTTATTTTTATGGAAAGAAAGACTCTACGAATATTTATCGTGCTGCATACTCTGGTTTTCACTCAATTGTAGCCGTAGCCATTATCCTTAGTATTCCCGTTTTCCTGCTTCGTTGGCATTTCGGAGCATGGTTTACTACAAATGAGGAAGCCAGCCTACTTGTTGGCCAAGTAGTAATTCCACTAATAGCCTATCAATTTGGGGATGCTCTTCAGTACAACTTTGCTAGTTCACTTAGAGGAATTGCTTACGTAAAACCCATGGTATGGATAGCATTTTTTTCCTATTTCATCGTATCACTACCTCTTAGTTATGTGCTAGGAATTCATTTTCATTTTGGTCTTGTTGGCATTTGGGCAGCATTCCCGATATGCCTTCTTATGGCAGGAGTGCTATATTTTGCTTATTTCAAAAAAAGAATGAAACTCTTAACTTTAAAGCCTACAAAACCACTTTTTCGCAACGAAAAAGAACGTGGGATGAATCTTTAAGCGTGGTAGCAAAAATATAAGTATCTCCACCATCTTTAAGCTTAAGTCGATTTTTAAGTTGTTTTGCTGCAAGGGGGAAATTCCTTACCGTTATATTAGCAGAAGATAAATCAGCTAATTTTGATTTTATCTCCTTTTGATTCATTGATATAATGTCGATAACCTTAAACCGTCTTCCTGGAAAATCCTTTAGGAGATTATCTGATAAGAATAAATGGCTATTTTTAGAAATCTGCCTAACCTTAAACCGAAGAGAAAGAAGATCAAAGCAACCTGCTTTCATTATGGAAGGGTTCGGCTCATAAAGATAACTACCTTTAGATGCTATTAACGCTAAAGAAGAATTTATAGATTCATCCCCTATTTCTTCTTTGGATAGATCTTTTAAAGAATAGCTAAACATGGTTTCATCCGAGAAGCAATACACTTTTTCTAGACCATTATAATGACGAGATAATATAAGAAGAAGTTCTTTACATTCACCAAAAAAAGAAACTATGTGAATTTGACCTACATGGGAGCCTAAATCGGATATAGCCTTATGATAATCTAGCATAGGAGAGAGTTTTACCATAACATATTCACTCTTTTCTATTAAAAGGGGCATAAGCTTAATTAGATTGGGAGAGCACGATGAAATTAAGAATGTTCTATTTCCATTTTTATCTCTACGGGAAGGGTCAAGATAAATAAGTGTAGCTTCTTTCAAAGAAGAAAGAAATTCTTCTGCCCCTGAGTTGACTATTTTAAATGATTTAAGAGCTAAAACCTCAAAATTATGTTTTGCTATATTACAAAGTGAAGCATCCTTTTCAACATATATACTATGGGAAAAGTTTTCTGCTAAAAAAGAAAAGTCAACGCCAAAGCCTCCTGTTAAATCAACAAACATAGAGGAGTCCGATGAAATCGAAGTTTTTTGGGGCGCAGCTTCCTTTAGGAGTTTAAGAGCTATTTGAGCCTTGTATCTAGCAGTATTTTCTGATGATGATTGCTCAAGCGATAAGCTATTTGGATAAACGATATCTTCTTTTTGTGCCCAAAGGGGCAACTTGGATTTAGCCTTTTGCCAACCAGAAATCTGAACAAGAGCCTGGGGAAAATCAATTCCAGGATATTTTGAAGCCTTTAGGGCGAGCTCTCTTACATCGTCCTCTTTATGAGAAAGAATAAAGTCTTTTATAGTTGAAACCTCCAAGCTCAATAATTTTTAAAAAAAGTTACTTGATAACCTTATAATATTTCTTAGCCGTTTCCCTTGAAACTAAATTGAAATGCCACCACTCAGTTCTAAGTGGCCGAAAACCTGCATATTGCATAACTTCACGTAAGAGTTCTCGATTGCTTTTTGCCTGAGATGATATCGTTTTGGACTTAACTAGCTCTGCTTCATTATCAATATGAGAGGCTTTACTCATATGATCCACCTTAGTTCCCATGGGGATAGAATCACCCTTAAGCGTACAAAGGGTAATATCAACAGCTAAACCATAGTTGTGTAGGCCACCACCATTAGCAGGATTACTGACATATATATTCTTGGATGTTCCCTTAACTTTATCCCACATCTTTTGCTGAATTGACATAGGTCGGGCCGCATCATATATTTTAAGACTAAGGTCAGGCCGCAATTCTTTTAATCTTTTCTGCGCTTTTACTAGGGCTTGTGCTGCTTTAGGATGAAGATAGGCATGTCGAAGTGTATCGTAAAGAACAGTGCCCGTAAAATTGTCAGCCCTAGAGTACATCAAACTAACGAATATAGACTTGTCAAGCGTTTTTACATCAACCATCCCTTGACTTTGCATAGATTGCCCATAGCATGGATAATGAGCAAGCACTAAAAAAAACAATAAAATCTTTTTAGCCATCAAACAAATAACATTTAATCTTCTTTACAAAGGTACACACTTTACCTTTGATGTGCAAGAAGAAACTTTTTTTCAAGGTCAATATAATTTCATCTTAGCAAGAGTGAAGACAATAGCTACTCATATTTTATTTTGCATTTTTCACGGGGATAAGCTATCTTTGCACATATTAGAGAAAGAGTAGTTATGGAAAATGATTTCGACATACGAAATTCCTCGTTTTCATCGTCAGAAAAGGAATTCGAGAATGCCTTAAGACCACTTAATTTTAGTGATTTTAGTGGGCAGGAAAAGGTCGTAGAAAATCTTGAGGTGTTTGTTCAAGCAGCTAAATACCGTGGAGAGCCACTTGACCACACTCTGCTTCATGGCCCTCCAGGACTTGGGAAAACGACCCTTAGTAACATTATAGCAAATGAGCTAGGAGTAGGATTCAAACTTACAAGTGGCCCCGTTCTTGATAAACCAGGAGATTTAGCTGGCATTCTAACGAGTTTAGAGACAAACGATGTACTTTTTATCGATGAAATTCATCGTTTATCGCCCATAGTAGAAGAATATCTATATTCAGCCATGGAGGACTATCGTATAGATATAATGATTGACAAGGGTCCTTCGGCACGTTCGATACAAATAGAACTCAATCCATTTACCCTAGTTGGCGCTACAACTAGAAGTGGTCTTCTTACAGCTCCACTACGTGCTCGTTTTGGAATAAATCTTCACCTTGAATACTATGGTCCTAAAACCCTTGAAAAAATTATTAAGCGCTCTGCCAATATCCTTTCCATAAAGATAAATGATGAGGCTGCAGCAGAAATAGCTAGAAGAAGCCGAGGAACTCCACGTATAGCAAATGCTTTGCTTCGTCGTGTAAGGGATTATGCGCAGGTTAAGGGTACAGGAAAAATTGACGTTGAGATTTCTGGTATTGCTCTTAAGGCACTGAACATAGACGAGTATGGGCTTGACGAGATAGATAACAAGATTCTTCTTACTATAATAGATAAGTTCCATGGTGGTCCAGTAGGCATATCTACGATTGCAACGGCTATTGGGGAAGAAGCAGGAACTCTTGAAGAGGTTTACGAGCCATTCCTTATAATGGAAGGATTTATAAAACGTACTCCACGAGGACGTGTTGCAACTGAGCTAGCATATAAACATTTTGGTAGAAGCTTAAGAGATAGAAGCCCAATGGAGTTAGACCTTTTTTAATCTCCCTAGAAAAAAATGAAAAAAATGAAAATAGGCATATTTGTAGGAAGTTTTGATCCTTATACTTTAGGGCATGATTCTATCTTAAGAAGAGCCCTACCCCTTTTTGATAAAATCATTATAGGAGTTGGGGTAAACGAGGATAAGACTTATATGTACGATAAAGAGCAAAGAAAAAAAGCAATCCAAGAAATATACCAAAACGAACCAAAAGTAGAGGTTAAAACATATGATAATCTAACCATTGATTTTGCAAAAAAAGAAGATGCCAGTTTCATTATTAAAGGTGTTAGAAACACTCTTGATTTTGAGTATGAACGCCAGCAGGCAGAGTTTAACTTAAAACTTGGCAATGTTGAAACTTTACTTTTACTTTCTGAACCACAATATGAGAATATATCCTCAAGTATGGTAAGAGAACTTATTCGTTTTGGCAAGGATGTAAAAGAATATCTCCCCAAAAAATGATTACATATAACGTAGACGGAGTTAAAATGCCACCTATAAAAAGGCGCCAAACCTCCAAGTGGATAAAAAAGGTTATCTCCCTTTATGGCAGAGGAGTAGGAGAAATTGGCTATATGTTTGTTGGTGATGAAAAAATCCTTGAGATTAACCAAAATTACCTTGGTCACGATTACTACACCGATATAATTACTTTTGATTATAATGAGGGAAACAAAGTAAATGGGGATATAGTAATAAGCCTTGATACTGTACGTTCCAACTCAGAAGAATTAGGAAAAGATTTCTTAGAAGAACTTAATCGAGTAATTATTCATGGCATCTTGCATCTTTGTGGACTAAAAGATAAGGGAAGGGTTGATGCAAAAAAGATGCGCACGGCTGAAGACGAGGCTCTATCCCTTCTTTCTTCTATATAAGAGAAAGGGCTTTTTTTACAATATCGCTTGTTTCGTTGATGATTTCAAAGTACTCATCCATATCGAATAAATCCCTAGCTATAAGAGCTTTAACTTGTGCTGAAAGGTAAGCAAAAGTATCTTGAGCCTCTTGCTCATCCTTTGGGGTTATATCACTAGCTTCTGCCTCCTTATAAATAGCATCAAGAAGTTCTTGTGGAACTATAAAATTCTCCTTGAAGACTTTGAATGTAGGATAATCTTTCTTTAGTTGCTTTCTATTATTGTCTATATATTTAAGACAATTACTAACAACTAAACCATTAGCGACCATCTTTCTGTGATAAGGTGTATATTGTAAGGTATCAAGAGGAACAAACACGTCTGGCATTATTGCACCGCCACCATATACTTGACGATGCTCCCTTAGAGTGTAACATTTAAGTGAGTCAGCAAAGTGAATACTATCGCTATTGGTGAGTTCACCATTTTTTAGGCGATTATCAAAATCTTTTGCGTAGTCCTCGTTATCACCCTTTACATATGGCTTTTGGATACATCTTCCAGCAGGTGTGTAATAATCAGAAACGGTAAGCCTTATCATGGATCCATCTGGCAGTTCAATAGGACGTTGGACAAGTCCTTTACCAAATGTTCTACGCCCAATGACAAGACCTCTATCTTGATCCTGCAAAGCTCCTGTGACAATTTCAGCGGCCGAAGCAGTATATTCATTAACTAAAACAAAAACTCTTCCCTCTAAGAAAGAGCCATCGCCTCTTGCATGATATTCTGTTCTTTTAACGCTCCTACCTTCGGTATATACTATAAGATCATTCTTGGGTAAGAATTCATTGGCAACCTCAACTGCAGCTTGAAGATATCCGCCTCCGTTACCTTGAAGATCTAGTATTAAATCTTTCATACCCTGCTTCTTTAGCTTCTTTAAGCCTTCAACTAATTCACTACCTGTTGTCTCTGCGAAATTTCCAATTCTTATATAGCCAACTTCTGGACGTATCATATATACGGCATCAATGCTCTTAAGAGGTATTTTATCTCGCTTTATGGTGAATTTCAACTTATCCTTAACGCCACGTCTTATGATCCCCAATTCCACCTTTGTGCCTTTCGGTCCACGAAGACGCTTCATTATCTCCTCTTTTGACATTTTCACGCCAGCAATTGCTGTGTCGTTTACCGTTACTATTCTGTCACCGGCCATTATTCCTACCTTCTCAGAAGGGCCATTTGAGACGGGCTGTATAACAAGAAGCGTATCATCAACAATATTAAATTGTACCCCAATGCCTTCAAAGTTACCTTGAAGGGGTTCATTCATAGCCTTCACCTCTTCGGGATTAGCGTACGAGGAATGTGGATCGAGTTTCTCTAGCATACCTTTTATGGCATCCTCAACAATCTTATTTTCGTCAACGGAATCGACATAAAGGTTTGTAATTGCAAGTTCGGCCATCTGCAATTTTCTTAAAGGGCTGTCTTGTGAAAGATTAATGGTGAGTTGCGCCGAAGAAGGAAGATAGCATGAAAAAAATAAGATAACTATGGCTACCGAGTGTAAAAGAAAAGTCAAAGTATTTCTTTGTTGGTAAAATATAGTATTCTTTGCCATAACACCTTAAAAAATTTCACCCTCACTCTCATCGGGTCTATCTTCTTCAATAACTAAATTATTAATAATAAAATTTTGACGCTCAGGAGTATTCTTTCCCATATAGTACTCAAGGAGTTTTTGAACCTGATCTGTCTTATGAAGTGTAACCTGTTCTAAACGTATATCATTGCCGATGAAATGGGAGAATTCCTCAGGACTTATCTCTCCTAATCCTTTAAAACGAGTTATTTCTGGATCTGGTCCTAGTTCTTCGATTGCCTTTAAGCGTTCTTCCTCACTATAGCAATAATGAGTTATAAAGTCTCCTTTTTTACCGCTAGAAGATGAGGTGGATTTTTTATTTTTAAGTTTAGAAATACGATTTCTAACCCTAAAAAGAGGTGTCTGCAAAACGTATACATGCCCTTTCTTTATTAGGTCGGGAAAGAATTGCAGGAAAAAGGTAATTATCAGTAGACGAATATGCATTCCATCAACATCAGCATCAGTAGCTATTATTACCTTGTTGTAACGTAGAGTATCTAGACCTTCTTCAATATCTAAAGCTGCTTGAAGAAGGTTGAATTCTTCATTTTCATACACTATTTTCTTTGTCATCCCAAAGGTATTTAGAGGTTTACCTCTAAGTGAGAAGACAGCTTGTGTATTTACATCACGGCTCTTTGTTATACTTCCGCTAGCTGAATCTCCCTCGGTTATGAAAATAGAGCTTTGTTCTTTACGTTCATCTTTGACATCTGAGAAATGTATGCGACAATCACGTAACTTTTTGTTGTGCAGGTTTGCCTTTTTAGCGCGCTCTCTAGCAAGTTTCGTTACACCGGCCATTTCCTTGCGCTCTTTTTCGCTTGCCTGAATTTTTTGTAGCATCACCTCAGCTACATCGGCATTTTTATGAAGGAAGTTATCAACCTCGTTTTTAATAAAGTCACCTACATATTTGTTTACACTCACACCATCGGGACTCATAGTAAGGGAACCTAATTTTATCTTAGTCTGGCTCTCAAACATAGGCTCTTCGATATTTACAGCAATGGCAGCAACAAGACCATTACGGATATCTGTATACTCAAAATTTTTATTAAAAAATTCTTTGATTGTGCGAGCTATATGTTCTTTGAAAGCACTTTGGTGTGTACCTCCTTGTGTGGTATGTTGTCCATTAACGAATGAATGATATTCCTCACCATATTGGTTGGTATGAGTAAAAGCAATCTCAATATCCTCTCCTTTTAGGTGTATTATAGGATAAATACCATCGGTAGTCATATTGTCGTTGAGCAAATCCTTTAATCCATTACGGCTAAGGATACGCCGACCATTGTACATTATGATAAGACCCGTGTTAAGATAAGTATAATTTCTTAACATTGTCTCTACGAAGTCTTGATGGAAGGAATAGCCTTTGAACATTGTATCGTCAGGCTCGAAAAAGATATAAGTTCCTGTTTCGTCTTGAGTTTTTTCGGTTTTATCCGATTTCATCTCGCCTTTCTCAAAAGTTACTTGACGAACCACCCCTTCGCGATATGACCTTACTTCAAAGTGAGAACTAAGTGCGTTAACAGCTTTTACTCCTACTCCATTTAAGCCAACGCTCTTCTTAAATGCTTTAGAATCATACTTTCCTCCGGTATTAAGAACGCTTACTGCCTCAATTAGTTTTCCTTGAGGAATGCCACGACCATAGTCACGAACCGTAACTCTAAGACCATCTTCAATATCGATTTCTAGCCTCTTGCCTGCATTCATCTTAAACTCATCTATGGAATTATCTATGACCTCCTTTAAAAGGACGTATATACCATCCTCGGGCATGGAACCATCTCCAAGCCTTCCTATATACATTCCAGGACGCGTGCGCACATGCTCCATATCGGATAAGTGGCGTATGTTCTCATCCGTATATTCAGTTTGTGGCCCATCAGGTACACCATACATAAATTTCTCTTCAGGCATATTTAATCCGTCTTTTTTCTTACCGGCGTTAGAGGTCTTTCTTATAGCATCTTCTTCTTTTGTGCAATCTAGGCTCAAGTGCTTCCCACTGACTCTGCACATTCTCATTAGTTTCCATTTCAACTTGGGACTCTCCCCACTCAAAACCATAAGCTTTATAGCGAGGTAAAAGATCAGTAAACATCAAAGCATTTGCTCCTTTTACCCTATATTCAGGCAAAACTCCCATAAGCAGTAAGTCAATACCTTTTGTTTTATGGAACTTAAGGGCTCTTATAAGATGCCACCAGCCAAAGGGTAAAAGCCTTCCACGTCTACATTTTTGCAAAGCAATAGACAAAGAAGGTATACTTATACCTATAGCGATAAGTTCCTTTTGCTTATTCCAATCTTCTACACCAGTTATTAAACTAAGGTCAGCAAGCGGAAAATACATATCAATATATTGGTCTATCTGCTTTGGGGAAAGTTCTGAGTATCCATAAAGATCCTTGAAACAAGTATTTATCAACTCAAATATTTTTCTACCATAACCTTTTTGAAAAACATCCTTCTTAGTAAATTTTCTTACATGTAGGTTATAGCGTTTCTCTATCATCTGAGATATTTTTACATATTTCTCGGGAATCGTAGGGGGATTTTTCATAT
>JAJQAI010000051.1 GCA_021203915.1 Prevotella sp.
CTCTATAAGTGCTAAATTTATGTAATACAACATTAATTATATTTCTTTAACTTTTAATCAAGCGTATTTTGAGTATTTCCTGAAAATTATACTATGAGTTGCGTGTTCTTTAATAAATTGACTTTATGGATATTATACTTGAAAAAATGCACCTCTTTCTTGATTTTTAACTCTATAATTTTTCGATTAATTGGGATATTTTTTGGAAATAACTCCACAAAAAACTTACCTTTGCCACAAAAGAAGTTAAGTTTTAACTAAACTCTATTTGAACTAAGAAAAAAAGGAAAGACTATGGAAAGAAAAGATGTACTAGCTTCGCCAGATTATTGGATTACACTTATTCAGACGAATTTATATAATTGCGCTATGCAATACATGAAAGAAATGGGGATAAATAGAACACAATTAGCTCGTCAGCTAGGAGTTTCAAAGGGATACGTATCTCAATTGCTCAATGGTGACTTTGATCACCGCTTAAGTAAATTGGTAGAACTCTCACTTGCCTTTAAATGTGTACTGAAACTTGAGTTCATTAAAATGGACGAATATTTGCAAAATGAGAGTCTAAATGAGAAGTGATGTCACATTAATAATAGTTAAACCTTTGTATAAACTTATAGTTTTTGTTAACTTTGCACCAAATTAGGCATATTGTGTCTGATTTAACTTTCAACGATGGGGAAAAGAAGGAATAAACCACGGGTGCACCATGGACTTCAAGGCGTAACTTTGTGTATTAGCACGGCTTTGGTATTGATACTAGTGGGTATGGTAACACTATCTGTACTTACAGCTAGAAACCTATCGGCATACGTAAAGGAAAACTTTACAGTAACGTTAATGCTAGGAGAAACCATAACGGGCACCGAAGCTCAGCGCTTATGTAAAGACCTTAAAAAGCGTCCATACATCAGTCATATTTTGTACATAAGCAAGGAACAAGCCCTAAAGGAACAAACCGAAGCAATGGGCACAGACCCTAGTGAATTCTTGGGAATCAACCCATTTCTAGCCTCAATAGAGTTCCGCTTAAGGGCTGACTATGCAAACACTGACTCTTTAAAGATTATCGCAAAGAGCCTTAAACGTAATGAAAGTGTTACTGACATTATTTACCCTAGTGATTTAATAGATACAGTTAACAACAACCTGCAAAAAATAAACCTCGTTCTTCTCATTCTTGCTGTACTCTTAGCATGCGTGTCATTCTCACTAATAAACAATACTGTAAAATTGGGAGTATATGCGCGTCGCTTTAATATTCATACAATGAAATTAGTCGGTGCCTCATGGGGGTTTATAAGAAGGCCTTTCTTAGGCAACGCCTTAGGCGTAGGACTTTTAGCTGCCATCATAGCTGATGGTATACTAGCTCTAGGAATATATGCACTTTATACATATGAAGAATCAGTCCTTATGGTAGTAACCCCTGAGGTTATGGTAATCACCGGGGCTGTTGTATTTCTGCTTGGAATAATAATTACCCTACTATGTGCTTTCTTCTCAGTGAACAAATTCCTTAGAATGAAGGCTGGGGATTTATATAAAATATAATTTTAAAATTAGGTGTGATAAGTAAGTTGTTTCAACCTTTGAATATGACTTAAAGAAAAATCACGGAGATTTCATAAATCCAAAAAATGGACAAGAAAAACCTAGCATTGGGCCGCACAAATTTTATTCTTATAGCGGCGGGAATAATAATCGTTATTATCGGATTTATTCTTATGAGTGGAAGTGGTTCCACTGAAACCACGTTTAATCCAGAGATATTCAGCTTTAGGCGTATTAAAGTTGCACCGGTGGTATGTTTTATTGGTTTCATATCCATTATATACGCTGTGGTGCGCAAGCCAACGGATAAAAAAGAGCAAGAAAATTCATAACATTTAAGGCTACATGGATTTACTGCAAACAGTAATCATTGCCATAGTAGAGGGACTTACAGAATTCTTACCTGTGTCTTCAACTGGACACATGATAATAGTCCAAAGTCTACTTGGCGTAGAAAGTACTACTTTCGTTAAGGCTTTCACTATCATCATTCAATTTGGTGCCATACTATCAGTATTATGCCTTTATTGGAAGAGGTTCTTTTATCCTAGCCAACTTAAAACAGGTGTATCCTACTGGAGGGCGATGTATGGTTTTTATGCTCGATTAGTTGTTGGAGTTCTGCCTGCCGTGATTCTAGGACTCGCCTTCAATGACTTTATAGAGTCAAACTTAGGTAATGTGCTTCTTGTAGCTATCATGCTAATTTTGGGTGGTATTTTTATGCTATTTTGCGATCGTATATTTAATAAAGGTAGAGAAGATACCCCACTAACATATAAACGTGCCTTTATCATAGGAGCAGTTCAATGCATCTCGATGATACCTGGTGTATCACGTTCAATGGCAACAATAGTTGGAGGAATGTCGCAAAGGCTCACACGCAAGGCTGCTGCAGAATTTTCATTCTTTCTAGCCGTTCCAACAATGTTTGGAGCCACTTGCCTTGAGACTTTCAAGCTATTACATCATGGTGGAGGAGAATTACTTTCTCGAGGGAATAATCTTGAAATGCTTTTGATTGGTTCTCTTATAGCATTTATTGTGGCAATAGCTGCAATTAGATTCTTTATAGGCTATGTCACAAAGTATGGCTTTGCAGCCTTTGGATGGTATAGAATTATAGTTGGAATAATAATAGTAACGTGTATTGCTTGTGGCGTTGATCTAAAGATGGTTGATTAAAAGGGTTATGAACTTTTATTTAGGAGAAATAATCGGCATTGACAAACCTTATGGGATCTCAAGTTTTAAAGCTCTTGCCCATGTACGTTATCATATATCCCGAAGAATTGGGGGAAAAATAAAAACAGGTCATGCTGGAACTTTGGATCCACTAGCCACCGGAGTGCTCGTAATATGTACCGGAAAGGCTACAAAAAGAATAGAAGAGCTTCAACAGCATACTAAAGAATACTTAGCAACACTTCAACTTGGGGCAACAACGGCAAGTTTCGATCTTGAGCACCCTGTTGACATGACCTATCCTACTGAGCATATAACTCTTCCTCTAATAGAGAAAACGCTCAGAGGATTTATAGGACAAATTGAGCAAATACCGCCCATATATTCGGCATGCAAGATAAACGGCAAGCGTGCATATAAGATGGCACGAAAAGGTAAAGAAGTAGAACTTAAAGCCAAAACGCTAATAATTAATGAGATTGAGCTACTTGGCTTTGACGCTGAAGAAAAGAGAATGGATATTCGTGTGGTATGCTCAAAAGGAACATATATACGAGCTCTAGCTAGAGATATTGGTCGGGCACTCGAAAGTGGTGCATACCTAACTTCACTTAGGCGCACACGCGTTGGTGATATAAAAGTTGAGAATTGTATAAGCCTTAAGGATTTTCCCGTTTGGCTTGAAAAGCAATCAATAGAAACGGAAATAGAATCATAAATTTAAATAAGTAAAACTTGGACTATGAAACTTTCACAATTTAAGTTTAAACTTCCTGAGGATCTCATAGCGCTTAATCCTCCATTTCATCGTGATGAATGTAAACTAATGGTTGTACACAAACATTCGGGCGAAATAGAACTACATAAGAAAAACGCTAAAGGTCAACCACTAAAAGATGAAGGGGGAAATCCAAAATTTCTTGATTTCCGTGATATCTTAGACTATTTTGATGAAGGTGACACCTTTATATTTAACAACACAAAGGTATTCCCTGCTCGCCTTTATGGAACTAAAGAAAAGACAGATGCGCAGATAGAGGTTTTTCTTCTTCGCGAGTTAAACGAAGAAATGCGCTTGTGGGACGTTCTTGTCGAACCAGCTAGAAAAATCAGAATAGGCAATAAACTATTTTTCGACAGCAACGGCACAATGGTTGCTGAGGTTATTGACAATACCACAAGTAGGGGACGTACACTGCGTTTTTTATACGACTGCTCTCATGAGGAGTTCAAAAAAGACCTCTATGCCCTTGGAGAAGCACCACTTCCTAGATACTTAATTAACCATAGGAAGGCGACAAAAGAAGATTTAGATGATTTTCAATGCATATTTGCCAAAAACGAGGGTGCAGTCACTGCGCCTGCTGCAGGACTTCACTTTAGCCGTGAGCTAATGAAGCGAATGGAAATCAAGGGAATAGAATTCGCTTTTATCACCCTACACTGTGCTCTAGGTAACTTCAATGACATAGAAGTTGAAGATCTTACCAAGCACAAAATGGATTCCGAGCAAATGTTCATTAATCAAGAAGCATGTCGGATAGTAAACTCTGCCAAAAAATCCAAACATCACGTTTGCGATGTAG
>JAJQAI010000062.1 GCA_021203915.1 Prevotella sp.
GAATAAAAAAGGTATTGCTACGCCAAGCCCACCCCAAGAAGAACAATTTTCGGCTCAACGTAAGAACAATCAAACTATATTAACCTCTCTAACTAGTATATCAAACATATGTCTGTTGCCTATTAACATGAAAAAAGGCTAAAGAAAGAACGTTTCTCTAACCTTTTTAAACGTATTCCCCCCACGGGAAAGTTTTTCTTTCGTGGGGGGAAATATATTAGAGGGTATTAATCAATGTACCCGCGAGTACAAAGAAACAAAATTATTAAA
Organism: Prevotella sp.; assembly: GCA_021203915.1. GTDB lineage: Bacteria > Bacteroidota > Bacteroidia > Bacteroidales > Bacteroidaceae > Prevotella. The sequence goes on from JAJQAI010000062.1 coordinate 271, forward strand.
GCAGTTAAGAATACTCCCCAAAGACCTATTACAAGTCCTATCTTTGCCCATATTACTTGAGCTTTAGTATAAGTCACGTCATCAAGAACGTGTGACTTAAGTATTTTCTCAACATCTGTTGCCATAGCTTTATACTTTTTAAATTATTAATCACTTAGTTTTTTTTCTCACCCTAAAGCCTTAAAGATTAGAAATCAACATATAGGCGGGCTAGAATCGGTGTATAGTTGCCATTGTTGTTGTGTATGAACTGTAGTGCTGGCTGGAAGGAGAAATGATCATTAAATGCATGGAGATAAGTTGCCTCAATGGAATATTCTTTTCCTTCTAAGTAGTCAGCATATTGGAAAGATAGACCAGTTTGATTGTCCTCTTTATACTCCCATACGCCTCCTACTTCAGCGTAAGTACGGCACGCATTATTTCTTTTTGAATTTATAGAAAATTGAGCCATTACGCCAAGCTTATTATCCGTATTTTCCCATACATTTTGCTCTCCATAGATATACCAAGCGCAACTAGCTTTGTTCTCAACAGGGACAAAGTCACCTTCCATATCCTCATCAAAATGTTTGCTATGTACAGCTACACCTGTAAAGTAACTACCCTTATCCCACTCGTAGGAGATTTCAGTTATATTGAACACGCCATCTTTTTTTGGACGGAACATAAATGGGTTGTTATGATTGTTCCAACCATTATGTCCTACTCCGTTATAGAAGCTGTTCTTAAGCGTGAAATTCTTCCACGTTATGTCAAAGTAAAGAGTAAGTGCACTTACTGGATAATTAGCAATATCATAGCTTGCACCAATGGTAGGGAAAATACCAGGAGAACAATTTGTAAACAGTGATGTCATATCAGATATGAAGAAATCCTCGTTCATATTTCTTACACCAAAGAACACATGAGCTAAGTCTTCCCAAGTATGCATGTAACCAAGTACTGCAATAGCTGCTACCATATTTTCTCCATAGATATTGGAGAAGACTTGATAGTCATCAATTATATATGGGTCTGTCTTAGCCACATGAATAGTTGCTAAATCAAATGAACCATTTCGCCAAGGCTTTAGGCTAGCATCAAGGCGTAGCAAATTCACCCAATTGACATTCTTGTTCATGTCCCATTCTAGTTCAGTGGCAAGTTCGCCACTGAAGGAGAATATCTGGGAGGATGCCGTTAATGGCACTACACATATAACTATTAAGAGAATCGTTTTTAATTTCATAACCATAGATGATTTATTAGCGTGTTCTCTAAAAGTTCCACACAAGTTTGTTTTTATAGCCAGCGTCTAAACGCACGGATATAGAATGTCTTTAGTATTTGTGTTAAGATACAGTATGAAAGTAAAGTACCCCATAGCCATGCAAAGTAGATTGGAGGCAGGTCAACTAGTCCGATACGGTGTCCAAATGGTGTAAATGGAACGCACATACCAATTATTATGATTAATCCTGTCATAAGTAGTACTGGCCAAGATGCTGTACTTTGTATAAATGGTATCTTACGTGTACGAATCATGTGTACAATGAGTGTCTGTGAAAGTAGACCCTCTATGAACCAACCTGACTGGAATAGGGATGCCATCTCGGGTGAATGACACTTAAAGAACCACCACATAAAGATATATACTACAATATCGAAGATGGAGCTAATAGGTCCAATCCATATCATGAAACGGCTGATATCTGAAGAGTCCCAAATACGTGGCTTACGCAAGTACTCTGGGTCCATACGGTCAAATGGAATGGTTGTCTGTGAGATATCGTATAGTAGGTTCTGAACTAGCAAGTGTATTGGCATCATTGGTAAGAATGGTAGCATAGCACTAGCTGCAAGAACGCTAAACATATTACCGAAGTTAGAACTTGCTGTCATCTTGACATATTTGATGATGTTACCGAATGTCTTACGTCCCTCAAGTACACCATCTTCAAGTACCATAAGGTCTTTTTCGAGCAAGATAATATCTGCACTCTCCTTTGCGATATCAACAGCAGAGTCAACAGAAATACCAATATCTGATTCACGAAGAGCAGCAGCGTCATTAATACCATCACCTAAGAAACCAACAGTGTGGCTATGACCTTGAAGAATCTTGATAATCTCAACCTTTTGCATTGGAGTTAGCTTAGAGAAGATATTACCCTTTTCAACAGCATCAGCCTTCTCTTCGTCGGACATCTTCTCAAAGTCTGGACCAGATACCTGTGTTGCAACATTAAGACCTACTTGACGTGAAATGGTTCTTACAACGGCGTCATTATCACCTGAAAGCACCTTAACGTCAACTCCGTGTTCATGTAGTTGCTTAATAGCTTGTGCTGCAGACTCCTTTGGAGGATCTAAGAATGCAAGATAACCTATTAAGACCATCTCACTTTCATCCTCTACGGCAAAGTCTCTTGATTTATCTAAGAAGCTCTTTTGAGAAAGTGCTAAAACTCTCATACCCTGATTGTTCATCTCATCAACAATCTTAAGAGCTTTCTCTTTTAAAGCATCATCAAGAGGATGAACCTCACCACCAAATTCAGCGTAAGTACAAATGCTGAGCATTTCTTCTACGGCACCCTTGGTAATAATCTGACGCTTTCCTGCATGGTCCTCAACAACTACAGACATTCTTCTACGGGTAAAGTCGAATGGGATCTCATCAACCTTAGTATACTTTTCACTTAAGCCTTCAAGTGAGAGTTCTTGTACGTGTGAAAGAATTGCCTTATCCATTAGGTTCTTTAGACCTGTCTGGAAGTAACTATTAAAGTATGCATGACGCAGAATTCTATTATCTTTATCTATGGTTCCATCGGCATTGATATGACGTTCTAAGACGATATGGTCACGTGTTAGGGTACCAGTTTTGTCAGTACAAAGAATGTTCATAGCGCCGAAGTTCTGGATTGCATTTAGGTCCTTAACAATGGTCTTCTTTCTTGACATTGCAATAGCACCAATTGACAAGTTGGCCGATACAATCATAGGAAGCATCTCAGGGGTTAGACCTACTGCTATTGAAATACCAAAGATGAAGGCCTCCATCCAGTCACCCTTAGTAATACCATTTACTAAGAATACGAATGGTACCATGACTAACATATAACGGATAAGCAAGAGGCTCACCTTTGTGATACCCCTATCGAATGCCGTTACTGCGCGGTGTCCTGCAATACTCTTTGCAATTGTTCCTAAATAAGTATTGTTACCAGTTTCAAAGACAATACCCTTAGCGGAGCCACTGACTACGGTAGAACCCATATAGCAGATGTTTTCTAGCTCGACAACACTGCCCTTGCGGTGCTTATCATCAACTGTGGTCGGTAACTTCTCTATCATGTCTGATTCACCAGTAAGTGAAGCTTGACTTACGAACAAATCCTTAGAGGAGATAACGCGCATATCGGCAGGTATCATATCACCAGCTGATAGCATTACCATATCACCAGGAACTAACTCAGCAATGTCAATTTCATCTGGGAAATCTCCAACACGCTTAACGCTACAAGTGTTGGTTACCATCTTCTTAAGAGCTTCACTAGCCTTTTCAGCCTTCCACTCCTGAACAAAACGTAGAACTGCACTTAGGATAATCATCGTGGTGATGATTATAATGGTTGTCCAATCCCTATCGCCTGGATCCGCTAGAATCACATCAATAAATAATGAGATAACAACCAAAACGGTTAGCACACCTACGAATGGGTTGATAAAGGCCTTGCAGAACATTACTACAGGACTCTTTCTCTTCTCGTGAACAACCTCATTCTTTCCGAAAAGCGACTGACGGCGTTCTACCTCAGCTTCATTTAGACCAGATTTTGATGTCTGGAAATAATTGTAAACTGAATCTAGAGGTTGAGCCGCTGCAAGGAAGACTTTCTCAGCATTGAAAGCGTACCTTGCATCTGTTTTCTTTTTCCTACTCATTTTACCTTAATTTTTTGGGGTTACTTTTTTGTAGTTTTCTTTTCTCGGCCGCAAAAGTAGGAATATTGGTTATCACCCAATATTAGAAAACTATTATAG
>JAJQAI010000140.1 GCA_021203915.1 Prevotella sp.
ATCTTATTTTCCCTAACGCCCATTGGCTTGTTAACACAATAAAAAGAGCAAAATCTTGTTATTAAAAAGGCATGATAGTAAATAGGTTTTTCTTTTTATTTAGTATAACACTTTTTGTAGGGATGCTTTCTTCGTGTGGTGCTGATCACTATATGAAGAAGGGAGAAAAATATCTTGCTTTAGGAGAATACTATGATGCCGCAATAGAGTTCAAGAAATCCTACAACAAAACTCCAGCTCAAGAAAAAGACAAGCGAGGCGAGCGCGCCGTTAAACTAGCCTATTGCTACGATAGAATCAATGCCACACAAAAAGCAATCGCTGCTTATCGTAATGTTATTAGATACAATAAGGATAGCATTGATACCCACCTTTTCCTAGCCCAACAACTAATGAAAAACGGCAATTATAAAGATGCCGAGGTGGAGTTTCAACTTGTAGTTGATTCTCTTCCGGATAATGAGCTAGCTCGTGAGGGACTACTTTCGGCCCAAACGGCACAGTGGGAAAAAGAAGCTGGCTCTCGCTATATCGTTAAGAAAATGGACATTTTTAACTCCCGAAGAGCTGATTACTCCCCTATGCTTTATGGCGATAGTTATGACCAAATTTATTTTACATCAACTAGAAACGAGGCTATGGGCGATGAGCTAAGTGGTATAACGGGAGCTAAACCAGGGGATATCTTTTTCTCTCAAAAGGACGATAAAGGTAAATGGGGAAAACCAGAAACAATTGAAAGTGGCTTAAATACAGATTTCGATGAAGGTGCATGTTGTTTTACCCCCGACCAACGTGAGATGTACCTAACGCAATGTGTTACTGACCCTAGCTACCCTAGATACGCAAATATTGTGATATCCAACCGCTCGGATGCAGCCTGGGGAAAGTCTACTACACTAACGATAACCTCCGATACCCTATCGAGCTACGCCCATCCTGCAATATCACCCGATGGTATGTGGCTATATTTTGTATCCGACATGCCAGGAGGTCAAGGTGGTTATGATCTTTGGCGTGTAAGGTTAACAGGTGCAGGCCTAGGAGGAGTAGAAAACCTAGGAGATAAGATAAACACTCCAGGTGATGAGATGTTCCCTACTTTCCGCCCCAATGGAGACCTTTATTTTTCTTCAAATGGCCATCAAGGACTTGGAGGACTTGATATCTATATAGCTACGATAGATAAAGAGACAAAGAAATTTAAACTCGAGCATCCAGGATACCCCCTAAACTCTCAAGCAGATGACTTCGGTATGACCTTCGAGGGTCCACATAATCGTGGCTTTTTCTCCTCAAATAGAAATGACGCTAGAGGATGGGATCATATTTATAGCTTTGAAAAACCCGAGATAATACAAACAGTCAAAGGCTGGGTGTACGAAATGGATGGCTATGAGTTACCCGCTGCACAGGTATATATGGTAGGTAGTGATGGTACAAATCTAAAGCTAAGCGTTAAAGGTGATGGCTCCTTCACTGAGGTAATAAATCCAAATGTAGATTATGTCTTTTTAGCAACCTGTAGGGGATTTCTTAATCACAAGGAGGAACTGCGTGTCGAGCCGGTCGAAGAATCAGAAGAATACGTCCTACAGTTCCCACTTCCTTCCATAAGAGTACCTGTCTTAATTGATAATATCTTTTATGACTTTGATAAATACACTTTGCGTCCAGAATCCGAGACTGCTCTTGATGAACTTGTTAAGATGCTAGAAGAGAACCCCAATATAACAATAGAGCTTAGTGCGCATTGCGATTACAAAGGTTCCGCAGCATATAATAAGGTACTTTCACAACGTAGGGCTGAGTCGGTGGTTAACTATCTTATAGCCCATGGCATAGCTAAAGACCGCCTAACACCCGTTGGATATGGATGGGAAAAGCCTAAGACTATAAGAAAAAAGACAGCAGAAAAATATCCATACCTAAAGGAAGGAGATGTTCTTACCGAGGAATTTATAAAATCCTTAGATGCTAATAAGCAAGAAGAATGTAACCAAATGAATCGTAGAACTGAATTTATAGTCCTACGTACAACCTACGGAATGTTTGATGACGAAGGTAATCTAAAGAATCCACCTCAGCCAAAGAAACAACCATCTCGAAGTGATGATGACGATGAAGATGCCTTTATGATTGATATAGAATAAGTATGGCTTTAAAAAAGAAGGAGCAACTTTTCAGCAATCTCTTTAGAAAAAACCTCCAAGTTAAATTTTTCTTCAGCTAACTTGCGACCACGAGCGCCCATCTTTTTTGCTTCCTCTGGGTTCTTAGCAATATAGGCAATTGCTTTTTCTAGAGCCTTTACATCACCATAAGGAACCGTTATTCCAACACCTAGAGGATCAATGTCCATCTCAAAGTTTTCATTCTTTGAGCAAATAACAGGAATCCCTAGAGCAAAGGCTTCCACAAGCGTTGTTAGTCCAACGGTATAAGGAAAATCTAAGCAGCAAATAACAACGCATGCCTTACGGGCTACTATTTTAGCTAGTTCTAGTGGAATAACCCCATCGGTATAATTAATGTGTATATTTTGGGGTAGAGAAAAACTTTGGATTTTTTGTTTATAGTTAATACCACCATTTAAAGCGGCAATATAAACATCTAAATCTTCTTTGGTAGATGAAAAAGCCTTAAGTAAAGTGTCAACATCTCTATTTTCTTTTCCCGTAGAAATAAAGCCACTTCTTTCCTCATCATTTATTTTAGACATTAAGTGATCATAAAAATCAAGATCCGCTCCCCAATGAACAAGCGTAAGTTTTTCTTTAGGTACCTTCCTTGAGGAAATTGAATCCTGAATGAGTTTCTCACTAAAAAAGAACATCCTATCAATTCCTTTATAAAAGAATTTTGAGATACATTCTTTTATAGGATTTTTAGATTTACTAACGGCAGTATGATGCCAAATGGCTATTGGTTTATGGAAAAGACCTAAGGCTCGAAGAAAGATAATTATTTCTATACCACGAAAAGAAGTTGCGTAAACCGCATCATAGCTTTCGGAAGAAAAAAGGATTTTTCTTGTTGCATAAAGCATAAGTGGTAAACGCTTAGGGATGGGTTTAAAGGGATACATCACCGAATAAATACCATAGTTTTCTAACTTTGGAAGGCCATAAAGAAGGTGTCCGGGGAATTTATATTCCTTAGATAGCTCATAACTTTGCCTTGTTAGGCGGGTATGGTAAAAATAGATGCAACCCTTTATTTGAACTGATTCCTTCCCAGCCATTTGAAGATTCTATTTTTTATGGCCGTTTTAATGACGGTGAAATTTCTTGCCTTAAGGTTAAGATATAACTCTTCAAACGAACGAGAGATTTTAATCCACGGATGACCCCAGGCCATAATCTTGTAAACGGAGAGCTTATATGCCACATTCTCAATTATATATTTGGGGTGCTCAAGCGGAAATTCTAGCTCATAACGTTTCATTGTGAAAATACGACGATACCCTTTAGGCATAGTCTCTATAGAGCTAGCAAAATGTGTAGAGTCATTTGTCGCACCAATATTATTAATCAAATTGTGAGTTGGCACAATAGCAAGCCCTGAATTAAGCAACATTGAAGACCAGAAAATACTCTCAAAATACGCCTTACCTCTTCGTCTATGACTTAGGCACATAGGTATAATATCTGAGCGAAATTTTCTTTCCTTTATAAGACCTTCTAATTGGTACATAGTGGTTGGTTCATCAAGGAAACTATAATTTTCATCCCACTTATCAACAACGCGTTTCCAACTTGCCCATCCCCAAATAGAAAAGGTGGAAGAAAAGAAATAATCCGAAGTTATTCGAGGCGAAATCTCCTCATAATTAAAGCCTGCAATCATTGTTATGCGATCATCATTTTCATATAGGTCTAACAAATCTTTGCAAAAAGAAAAAAATGAAACCGATGGTACAACATCATCTTCAAGAACAATACACTTATCTGCTAGAGAAAAAGCCCATTTTTGAGAAAGATATCCTGATGGGTCACAGCCATAATTTCGTTTCTGATAGTTTTTGTGGACATCGCATTCCCAATCTATTTGAGAGACAATCTCCCTGCATGCCTCAATGCCTGGAATATCCTCTTCCCCTCGAGGGCCATCTTGGTAAAGAAAAAGACGGGATGGGCGCGCTTTTTTTACTTGCTCAAAGACTTGTGCTAAAGGCTCTGGGCGATTGAAAAACAAAATCAGTACAGCAACATCTACAAAGGCAGGATTCATGAATGGCAAAAATATTTCAAGGTTTATTTTTTTCTAATTTAGCATCAAAAGATAGATACA
>JAJQAI010000246.1 GCA_021203915.1 Prevotella sp.
AATAAATTCGATGTACAATTTTTAACATTAGCAAATAATATTAGTCCTAAAGGTATGAAAGCCACACCATTAGGAGTTTTTGATGATATCTTCACAGAGTATAAAAGACATCCAAAAACGCCTTATATTAAAGTGATGCCATTAGTACTTTACAACATACTTGAAAGTAGTAATGATGCAGATAGAAACGTAGAGAACTACATTATGCTGTGTGAAAAGAATTCAAGTATTAAAGTAACAGCAATATGGGATGAGAATTATAGAAGACAACATCCAGACTATATTTGTGATTTAATATATAACATGACAGGTGATTTCAAAGGAGAGGAGTAAATATGCGTTTACAACCAAAAAGAGTAGGCGACGAGTTTACACTAGATGATTACAACGCCTGTCAATACTTAATGTATCATATGGATTGCTGGTCTGAAACAATAACATTAAGCACATTACCAACAACAGGGTCATATGCAACATACACCATAAGAGACCCCCAAGAACTATTAGAATGGCAAGGTATGATCTCATACAAGGTAGCAAAAGCGGTAGGCTCTAAGAACTACATAGAAATAGAAATAGATGATAAAGATTTAATAGAAATGGTTAAAACCGTTGATTTCTACTATAAAAACCCAGTAACATATGAGATAGATGAGGAACTTGACTTACACGAAGACCCCTCAGATGATACTAGTAGTTTAATAACAAGTGAAACAGTAAGTGCTAATGATGGGGAGGAAATCCCAGTTTGGAGCGTTAATGAGGTAAAAGAGCAAGAAACATTAGAACAATACGATACTTTAACAGTACCAGTAACTGCTGGCACAGACTGTATACAAGTACCTTTAAATATCCTAAATGAGGAAGGAGAGCTAGACGGTATAACAGAGACTGAATCACTGCTAGGAAACAAGTTCACATTTCACTTTGATTATACAGCACCACAAATTGACGTAGCAAATGGACGTGCAAATACTAGTGATGAGATATTAATTGATAGCGTTTATGAAATTAACAGGTTATTAGAATTTGCACCTACAGATGGTACAAAAATTGTTTACAGACTTGACTCTAATAAGACTTACAAACTAACCATGACTAACACTATATGGGATGGTATGAACGTTGAATTTAGAGGTGGTACTAATGTTAATGCGGTTTTAGACTGTTCTACTTGTGGACGGGCGTTTATTGTACAAGATGAGGCAACTTTAACACTAGTTAATATTACAATTGAAAACGGTGATACAACAATTGCTACAGGTAACAGTACATTCTATAAGGGTTATGGTGGGGGTATACTTGTTATATATGACCAGAATAAGAATAGTGAATACTTCGGTAACCTTGTAATGGATAAATGCGAAATTAATAACTGTAAATCTGATAGTGGCGGTGCAATCTACAGTTTTCATTGTGGATTAACATTAACTGATTGTAGTTTTAATAATAATACTTCAAAAGTAACAGGTGGTGCAATTTACTATGTAGCTCATAATATTCTCATGTCAATGGATAGTGTAACTGGAAAAGTTGGTCAAAAAGTTATGATGACCTGCCACGTTGAAACAGTAGACGGTGAACCAGTAACTCAAGGTAAAATAAAATTCTATGTTGAGGTAGCAGAGAATGAATATGAACTTATTGACACTTATACTATGAGTAAATCCTTAGAAGAGGGTAACACGCCTGGAGACGGGTTATTCTACTATACAATACCAGATGTACGTACAAAGCAGATCCCTGTAGTAGCATATTATATTGGTACTAGAGATATTGAAGTTGGAGCAGTAAAATCAAGCATCTACGTAGTACTAGCAGATAAAGTAACAGCAACAGTAAAAGATGTAACTAAAGTATTCCCTGGAGATACAATTACACTTACAGCAACCGTTGTTGACAGTGATAAAAACACGTTTAGTCTTGATGATGGATATTTCATTATAGACGGGGTTAAACAAGACTCTGTTAGTGGTAAAGACGGCGTTTATACAATGGAGTATGTGGTAAGTGATGGAGCAAAAGAGGATATGAAGGTAACATTTGACTTTGATAGTGTAGATTGTACAAGTAATACCGCAACAATACAAGTAATATATGGTATTACAGGTTACTTCGTAAACACTGGTACATCTTCTATACCTGTAGCAATGGCTAATAACTGGAAATCAGTTGGTGTAACTGATTTATATGTAAGATCTGTTAGTGGATTAGATAACATAAAAAGCACCACATTATACGAAGTCATAAACAGAGCTAAAGGAATGAATATAAGAATAAACGCAACAATAAACGTATTCTATAATATTTCAAACCTTAATACTAGTGAAAAAACTTGGAGTGAAACTGATTCAGAACGTGCAGAAAGAATAACAAAGATTAAAGGGGATATACTCAAAATACATGAAGGTGTTGGAGATAGCATATCTGGATTCTGCCTTGACTATATTAGATTAAGAGGTACAGAACGAGTAACTGATCAAAGCCACGTTGAGACGCTACAGGCACACCTTAAAGATTTAACTGATTATATTTATTCACTTAACCCAGATTATATTGTTAGTGCTTGTGTTATGCCAGAAATAGATGATGCTCAGTATACCTATGGTCAAAAACCAACTGAAATGTTAAAATATGTTGATTATGTTATACCAATGATTTACAGAGGAAACTATAAAGGTGATCTTGACTGGATTAAGAACAGAATGGGTTGGTACTTATGTCATGTAAGTCAAGTACGGTGTATCGGAGATTTACAAACATATGCAAATGATAATGATGTAGTTGGCACTATACTTAAGAAAGACGCTTTAGAAGGAGATCTTAAAGCATTGATGGATGCAATACATTACTCTGGATCTGATGAGGATAGTGTCGGTTGTAGTCATGAAAAGAATAAGCATAGAGATAATGGTTATATCCTTTTCAGAGAGGGTTATATTGGAGACTCTACATTCAATGCAAAGAATTATCCAATCAGTTATAGAGATTGGAGAGGTGATTAAATGGATACCGATTGGCAAACACCTAACAGAATTGCACAATATTATGGTAAAAACATTGTTAATAAGGGTGAATGTTCTAGCTTATTAAACATTGATAATGCTATAGTAACAGATACTGAAAAATATTCATTACAGAATAGCCCTGGAATGAACAAAACAAAGGATAGTCCTTGGATTTATCCAATGCTTTTCTCATTCAAACTTCCAGATGATGCTACAATTACTAATGTTGCTTTTAGAGTTGTAGCATGTAACGGTACAAATACTGAGGATGGAAAAATATTTACTAAACTGGTTAAACTACACCTGTCTGGAATAAAAGGTTCAAAAGAGGGTGATGGTGGTGTTGGTGAAAATATCGCTAGTCAAAACCAGTCTTATTATCAATATGATAGTTGGGGGGAGTATACTTATGGAGGAAGCCCAGAAAATGTATGGGATGTTAAATTAACTCCAGAAACAGTTAATAGTAGTAATTTCGGGGTTGTTTATCAAGTAGCAAATGATTCAGACACATATTGTCGTTTAAAGATTGCTTCTGTGGAAATGAAGATAACCTATGATAGTCCTACAGCTACACTTACAAAAACAACAACAACAAGTGAAGGAACAAGTAAAGAAGAGATACTTGCTAGCAGTACAATAATTAACAGTGCAGAATTCAAAGTAGCATTTGAACAAGATAATCAACGGGGGTTACTTGATATATATAAACATAACAAATCAACGCTTACAATCACTTATACACACGTAATGGGATCTAACGGTTATTATAATAGTGGTGGTACACCAGAAACTCTCATTACAGCGTCAGATTTGCGTGTTAATGATAGTAAACGTACTTACAGCGTGCCAATTACACAGGTAAAAGAAAGTACAGAATCCTCAGTAATAACTCAAACTGTTGACATATATCCAGGTACACTAGTAGGTACTCAAAGTATTCATATAACATATGGAGAAACTGAAACAATCCTTTATTATCAAGTACAGAACAGTACACCAGACGGGGAACTAACTAGTGATGCACCGTTCAGTAATCCTTCACAAGGATTTTACATTGACGGTTGTACTTTCACTAATAATAAGAGTAATGGCAACGCGGGTGCAATTTACTTAGAAGGTTCTCATTATGAGATTACAAATAGTGAAGGTTCTGGTAACCAAGCGGTTAGTAGTGATAAATGTAACAATATAGAGCTTAACAATGTTTGTAAAAGTTTCAAATTATGATTAACCTTTAAAAACCAATAATGAATAAAGGGTTGGTTGGGGTTTATTATAT
>JAJQAI010000253.1 GCA_021203915.1 Prevotella sp.
ATACAACCCAATTTCATCGTACCGACATTTTTTATCAAAATTCTAGGTTTGCGTTTGCAAACATAGTAACTTTGCCCTAACCAACTAGAAAATATTAGATTGGGGGTTGACTTTTTTAAAGAAAGTCTTAAGATTTCTATAAAAAAAGAGGGTGAGCCCTTAAGCACTGTTAAGATGAACGTAATAAAAACTGCAATTGATGGAGTGGTAATTATTGAGCCACGTATATTTGCTGATGCAAGAGGTTATTTCTATGAGAGTTTTAACCAGGAAGAGTTCGCTCAAAAAGTACAAAAAGTAAACTTCGTACAAGATAACGAAAGTAAATCTTCTTATGGCGTCTTACGCGGACTTCACTTTCAAAAGGGTAAACACTCGCAAAGTAAGTTAGTAAGAGTAATAAAGGGTACAGTGCTTGATGTTGCAGTGGATATTCGTAGAGGTAGTCCTACCTTCGGAAAGCATGTTGCGATAGAACTTTCTGGGGAAAATCATCTTGAATTTTTCATCCCTCGTGGCTTTGCACATGGCTTCAGCGTTCTAAGTGAAGTTGCCGTTTTTCTTTATAAGTGCGATAATCTATATTGTCCAGAAAGTGAAGGTGCTATAGCTTGGGATGATCCCGAGCTTGCAATTGATTGGAGGATACCAAAAGATAAAATAATATTATCAGCTAAGGATAGCTCTCATCCTTTACTTAAGGACTCAGATTGTCTTTTTGACTATAATGAGAACCTTTATTAAAGGGGATTTTTTTGCCATGACTAAAACTGTAGACTGTTTTATTCCTTGCTCAAGTTTTGATGAGACTGTAGGGTTTTTAGATAACCTTAAGAAAAGTCAATTTTTGGGGGAGATTACTCTGCTTTTAAAGGAAGATGCTCCCAAAAGTTTTGATTCTTCGGGTTATAAAACCTTGATGGTAGATAGTCTTACGAGTTCTTTTTGCTTTAGGGAAATTGCTCTTAAGGCCAAAGCGGATTATGTATTGTTAAAACTAAGAGATCATCCATTAACTTTGGGCCAAAACTCTTTAGAAAGATTTTTGGAAGTTGCTCTTCAAACCGATGCTTCAATGGTCTTTTCTGACCGCTGGTCTATAGAGGATGGGCTCTTAAAGCAGCATAGGGTTATCTCATGGCAAGAGGGTAGTCTAAGGGACGATTTTGATTTTGGCTCTTTAGTGCTTATAAAGACTTTAGAGTTAAAAGAATTTTTACATCAAACTTTAGATTCCTATACTTTTGCTGGTTGGTATTCTTTATGGCTTTTCCTTTCTAGAAGGGGCAAGCTTTTTCATCTTCGAGAGTTCCTTTATACCGAAAAAGAGATGGACTTAAGGGCAAGTGGCCAAAAGCAGTTCGACTATGTAAACCCTGCAAATAAAGAGGTCCAAAAAGAAATGGAAGATGCCGTTACAAAACATCTTAAAAAAATCGGTGCATTTTTGGATACTTCTAAAAGACTTACCCCAGAGTTTAATAGCGAAGATTTTCCCGTTGAGGCCTCAGTTATTATTCCTGTAAAGAATCGTGCTAAGACAATTTGTGATGCTGTAGAAAGTGCCCTTTGTCAAAAGACAACTTTCCCCTTTAACGTAATAGTGGTTGATAATCATTCTCAAGATGGTACAACTTCCCTTTTAGCTAAGTATGCAAAAAGAAAAAAAGCTAAGGCTGCGTTAATACATATTATCCCACAAAGAGACGACCTTGGAATAGGAGGTTGTTGGAATCTAGCTATTGACGATAAAAGGTGTGGCCGTTTTGCGGTTCAACTAGATAGCGATGATCTTTATTCCTCAGAAAATACTTTGCAAACTATCGTTGATGCTTTTTATGAGCAAAAGGCAGCTATGGTTATTGGTAGTTATAGAATGTGTGATATAAACCTTAATACTCTTCCTCCTGGCCTTATTGATCATAAGGAGTGGACTAACAAAAATGGTCCTAATAACGCTCTAAGAATAAATGGACTTGGAGCGCCACGTGCTTTCTTTACACCCCTTCTTCGCAAGGTGCACTTTCCAAATACTAGCTATGGAGAGGATTATGCCCTAGGACTTTATTTTAGTCGTAGCTATAGAATTGGAAGAATATATTCCGAAGTTTACCTTTGCCGTCGTTGGGAAGGGAATTCTGATGCTAAACTATCTACGGAAAAAGTAAACGAAAATAACCTTTATAAGGACACTTTAAGAACAATTGAGCTAAGGGCTAGACAGCAACTCGTCGTTTTAAAACCTGATACCTCTAAAGAGTTCTTTCAAGGCCAAGCAAAAACCTGGGAACTAGTAAAAAAAAATTATGAGGATTTACTTTCTTTGCAAAAAAAAGAGGTCTTGCTAGGTAAAAACACTTTGGTTTTACAATTTAACCCCAAACGAATTGTATCCTCAGCAGCTAAAGTAGATAAAACCTCCATTAACAAAAGAGCATGTTTTTTATGTAAAGAAAATCGCCCTCAAGAGCAAATCTCTAAGGATATTGAAGGAGGTTTTGAACTTTTAGTTAATCCTTATCCAATCTTACCGGTGCATTTTACAATATGCTCTAAACAGCATGAACCACAGCAAATACTTCCCCAATATCATAAGATACGTGAAATACTAGATAAATACCCTGAATTACTAGTGTTTTATAATGGTCCTAAAGCAGGAGCTTCAGCTCCAGACCATATGCATTTTCAAGCAGGAACTTTGGGCTGTTTGCCCATAGAAAAAGAATTTGATTCTTTATTTTTTAGTCGCGAGATTCTTTATAAAAAAAATGAAAATGAGGATATATCACTGCTTAAAGCTTGGCCGGCTACAGCCATATTAATTAGGAGCCACACTCAAGAAGCAGATGACGAACTCTTTCAAAGGGTATATCATAGTATGAAACGGGAAGCCTCTTTTCTAGAGCCAATGATGAATATTATAAGTTGGTTTAAGAAAGAAGAAAAATTGACGATAGTATTCCCTAGAGGAGCTCATCGACCAAGAAGTTACTTCCTTAAAGGTAAAGATAAAATCCTAGTTAGTCCAGGGGCTCTTGATATGGCAGGACTTATTGTTACCCCAAGAAAAAAAGACTTTGATTTTTTAGATGGTAAAAGCATAGAAAACATCTTAAAAGAGGTGAGCCTTTCTAAGGAGGATGAAGATCTTTTGATAAAGAAAATAAAGAATCCTTCTACTTCTTTTTTGAGGCAAAAAGTAAATGTGGGAATAGTAAGTGGAAATGAGATTAGTTTTCATCTTAATGCTGAATATGAAGTCTTAGGAGAAAAAGTTTTAGGAGATGAGAAAGTTGTTTTATCCCAAAATACTATTCTTTGGAGAGGTAAATGCTTCGAGGAACTTTCGTTTTTCCCACAAACGGATGATGCTTCCTTTACTCTTAAAAGCGTAACAATAGGAAAAGGTTTTCATTGGGAAAGAAAAGAAGCCCAAACATTTTTGGGGGTTCTTACCTTTAAAGTAAATAAAGGAGAGATTTGCGCTATAAATACTTTAGATGTAGAGGACTATTTGGTAAGCGTGATATCTAGTGAGATGAGGCCTACTGCTAATATTGAATTTCTTAAATCTCATGCAGTAATTTCTCGTTCTTGGCTTTTATCGCTAATAAATAGGCGCTCCCAACCTAAAGAGGAAAAAGCTAAAAAACTTCCAAAAACTAAAGATAAGGAGATTATACGTTGGTATGATGGCGATGCTCATGAAATTTACGATGTTTGCGCTGATGATCATTGTCAACGTTATCAAGGAATCACTAAAGTTATAAATCCCAATGCTCAAAGAGCTGTTAAAGAAACATCTTTAGAGGTTTTAATGTATGGGGATGAGATTTGTGATGCCCGTTTTAGTAAATGTTGTGGTGGCGTCAGTGAGGAGTTTAAGTATTGCTGGGATGATATTTCCAAGCCCTACCTTAAAGCTTTAAGAGATAACAAAACTGAGGCATTAGATGATCTTAATCTTGTAAAAGAAAAAGAGGCAGAAAAATGGATTCTTTCCCATCCTAAGGCTTTTTGCGATACAAAAAATAAAAAGATTCTATCTCAGGTCTTAAACGAGGATGATCTTAAAACAAATGATTTTTATCGTTGGACTGTAGAGTACACACAAAAGGAATTATCTTCTATAATAGAAAAAAAGCTCTCTATAGCTTTAGGTCAAATCAAAGATCTGATTGCTTTAGAAAGGGGAAAAAGTGGAAGAATAAGTAAACTTAAAATCATTGGAACTCTAGACTCTATTACTATAGGAAAAGAG